>NZ_RYYB01000006.1:0-85986 GCF_004378925.1 Campylobacter sp. CH186
CAAGCCCAAAAAAGGGCTTGAATTTTAAAAATTTATGCTATGATTTTATATATTTTATCAAGGAAAATATATGAATCTATGGGATAAAAAAGCCAAAACTTACACAAGATATCAAAACACTTTAAACACCATACAAAAGCAAACTTTTGAATATTTGCAAAATTTAAAGATTTCCTTTCAAGATAAAAGCGTTATAGATATAGGATGTGGAACTGGGGTTTGGACTTTACATTTAGCCAAAGAAGCTAAAGAAATTTTAGCTCTAGATAGTGCAAATGTTATGCTTGAAATTTTACAAGAAGATGCAAAAACTCATGCTATATCAAATGTAAAAACTTTAAATTTAGATTTTGAAAACTTTTATAAAAATAATAACGCAAAATTTGACTTAGCCTTTTTGAGTATGTCTCCCGCTTTACAAAATGAAAAAGACTATAAAGCTTTTTTAAGCTTGGCTTCTAAAAAGGTGTATTTAGGCTGGGCAAGTAGGCGTAAAAGTAGCTTTTTAGATCCTATATTTGAACATTTTAACACACATTTTAAAGGTTTTTATGAAAGTGATTTGCAAAGTTTTTTAAATGCACAAAATATCCCTTATGAGTATGAAATTTTTAACGAAACTAGAGTTGTAAAAAGAGACAAACAAAGTGCGATAGAAAATGCTTTGTGGCATTTAAGTATGAATGGTATTAATATAAACAAACAAGAATTAGAAAGCTTTGTAAAAGATGAAGTAGAAGAGATTATAGAGGCTAAGATAAAACTTTTAATCATTAGCTAGTATATACTAGCTAAGATTGATTTTTGAAATTTCATCTTGTATTTTTAAAGTCTCATTTAAAGTTTGTATGATTAAGGTAAAATGATTATGATCTATGTCTTCTTCTTTGTGGCTTTTTAAGTATTTATCTAGCACAGCATAACCGCCTATTTTAAACTCATAAATTTCAAGACTTACTTTAGTAAAATACAAGCTTTCGTTTATGAAAAGTTCTTTTGTGTCTTTGTTGTATTTGATTTTTTGTATTTTTAAATTTTTATTTTTAATGTCTTTAAACAAGGCTTCACCTACATTAAAATCTAACTCATCATTTTTTAATAAATGTAAATTTACAAGTTTTAAGCCTAGTTTGCTTAAATTTTTAAAAGTATTTTTATCTTTTGTAAAAAGAATTTTTGGAAAATCAGTTTTTAAAAAATCAAGATATTTTTCTCTATAAAATTTATGAAAAAGCACAGCATAGATATAGCCTAGTATGTCTTCTGGTGAGAATTTTTCTTTGTAAAGCTCATCTATGAAAGCTCTAAAGCTTTCTTTGAAATTTTCTATTTTTGAGGTGAAATTTTCTTCATTAAAATTTGGATTTTCTTTTTTTAGGAATTTTTTACTTCTAGTTGTAGGGTAAAGATAAAGTGGATAAATATAGCTACCACTACCCACTAAATGCAAATCTATGATTTTGTTACTAATAAAAATATTATTAATATTATTTAATTTTGTTCCTCTATCGCAAATTAATCCTATATTTTCATTTTCTAAAAAATGCTCAAAAATTTCTCCTCTAGGCATACAATGAAATCCTTTTGATTTTCCTGTATAATAAGTCCAACGAACATCAAATGGACGATAGTGAATTTTCTTATAATTAAATGAATTATTTTGAGTATCTTTTAGTTCTTTTTGTGCGTATTCTATTTTCCAATCTCTAGAATCTTGTCCTAAATCAAATTCCTTTCTTGCACTTTCTATATCTAATGATAAAAATCTTTTAATTTTTGTTTTAAGCTCTTCTAAAGATTCTAAATTATCGGAATTTGACATTACAAATTTATCTCTACCACCAACAATCCCTACGCTTGATAACATAAAAATATCTTTTACGCTTATGCCTTTGTTGTATTCTTCTAACAAGTCATTATTTTGTGGTAAGAAAAGATAAAAAGGCTCGTTGTTTTTAACTAAAGTCCATTTTATAGAATTTAAGTTATTTTCATATAAAAATTCGTATTTATCTTTTCTTTTGCCGTATAAATCATGATAATAAATCTTTGTATTTTTGACTTTTGAATTTTGTTTTATAAAGATATTTATACTCACACCTTGCATGATATCAAAGACATTATCATCTTTGCTTCCATCAGGAGCTTTTTCTTTTTTTCTAGTATCGCCGTGTAAGTTAAGTATGTAGATTTTATCAAAGCTTTGCATTAGAGAATATCTCATACCTCTAAAGGTAGGATTATCTAAAAAGCCATTGTTTGAAATAAAAGCAAAAATTCCATTTTCTTGAGAGTCGATTTTACTTTGAGCAAAGCGTATGAATTTTACATAATCATCTAAAAGCCATTTTGGATTTTTTTCATTTTCTAGTTTGTGTTTTTCGTATATGGCTTTAAAAGTTTTTGTATTTTGCTTTGTTTTTTCTTGAAAATATAAATTTATATATTCTTTTTGTTCTTTGTTAAGATTTGCTTTGCTTGGTTCTAAACCATAGCTTATTTTGATCTCATCTTCGTATAAGCCTTTGTTACTACTTGCTCCACTATATGGTGGATTGCCTGTGATGATTAGAATTTGTTCTTCTTTTATTTTTTGCGCTTTTTTGAATTCTTTTGTTAGATCAATGAGAGTAAAAAGCGTGTTTTGATCATTTTGTTCTTTGGATATGCTTTTAGAATATAAAGTATTTGTTAGTGCTATTTTAAGACTTTCATTATCATTTAACGGGGAGTTAAATTCTTCTTTGAAGCTTTGAGAAAGTTTTAAGTGCGCTATAGTATAAGGTGCTATTAAAAATTCAAAACCGCAAAATTTGTCTATCAAAGCTTTTGGATTGTAATTAACGCTATTTTTGCTTATAGGTTCTAAAGCTTTTCTAAAAGCTTCAAGTAAAAAAGTCCCAGTGCCTGTGGCAAAATCAAGCAAAGTTATATTTTTATCCAAAGCTTCACTTAATCCTTTTTTGTGATTGAAATCTTGTTTTAAAACTTCATCAATAGCATTGATGATGAAAATTACTACAGGCGCAGGAGTATAATACACTCCCCTTACTTCTCTAAGCTTTGGATCATAACTTGCTAAAAATGTTTCATAAAAGTGCAAATAAGGATCTTTGTGAGTAGATAAAATAGTAGGACGATTAAATAAGTCTTTCTCGCCTGTTTTGTTTAATTCTTTTATAATGCTTGCAATGTCTATGTGATTTATAATGTTTATGATTTCTTCTAAAAGCCATTTTATGCTTTCTAAATTTTCAAAACTATCATCTAAAAATCCACTCATAGAACGGATTAATGGAAATGATTTTGGTATGAATTTTTTAGCATTGTTTAGATCTATTTCTTTTGCGGTATCGTTATTTAATTTTGCTAAGAATAAGCTATAAGTTAAAGTTTGTGCAAAAGAATCGCAAAATTCTTCATAGGATAATTCTTTATAAAGTGTTTCTTTGAAAGTATTAAATAAACTTATCAATGCTTCATTTTCAATTGATAATAAAAGCTCATCTTTTAAAATTCTTGTTCTTAGGCTTAGATGATTTGCAAAATCTAAAGCTGAATTTATGGGATTTGGGATTTTAGAAAAAAAGATAGCAAAAAGCTCGTTTAGTTCTTTTGTTTTTGTTTCTAGCAAAGATTGATTTTTAATAATGCTTTTAATCTCATCAAGAGAGCAAATTTTTACTTCTTTGCAAATGATAATTTCATTTTTCTCATTTAAGCTTAATAATACAAATCTTAAATAATCTGTGAGAATGATATTTGGGCTTAATTTTGTGTATTTTAAAATTTGATCACTTGTTATGATGTTATCAAGATTTGCATTTACTCTTTTGTTTTCTATGTAGCCTAGTGTTAGAAAATCTTTTGTAATTAAAAAATCCGGAGCACCTCTACCTTCTTTGTCGTTATTTGGTTCTTGTTTGATAGAGATTTTATTTTGCTTGTCTTGATTGTCTTTTATAGCTTGTAATAAATTTTGCAAAGCTGTTCTATGTGTATGTTCCTTATCATTGATAGAAATATCTTTTATGTTTTCTAAATAAGTTTTTAGCATTAATTTCCTTTAATTTGCGACTTTGAAATTTAAAGTTTTCCCTGCCATAAATGGCACTACATCGCCGTATTTTTGTGCTACTTGCCATTCTTGTTTTTCTAAAGTGATAATTTTATCATTTTCAAATTTAAGATTATGGATTTTACAAGCATTATCTGAAATAAATTTTTGTAAATTTGTTTCATTTGAATGTTTGTCAAATAATTCAGCTAATACAGGTAAAATCACCGGTGCGCTAAAAACCCCTGCGGCACAACCACAACATTCTTTAGTGTGCAATGGATGAGGCGCGCTATCGCTTCCAAACATAGCCTTTTCATAGCCACTAAAAGCAAGCTCACATAAAGCGTCTTTATCTTCATAGCGTTTTGCAATAGGCTTGCAAAATAAATGTGGATCCATCTTACCACCCACTACATCATCAAGCGTTATCATTAAATGATGCAAAGTAATAGTTGCGTATAAATTTTCATAATCTTTTAAAAGTTCACATAAAGTTTTAGTGGTAATATGCTCCATAACAATCTTAAGTCGTGGAAAATGTTTGGCTAATTTTTCATAAATTTTAGCAAAATTACTTTCCCTGTCCATTACAAAATCATTGGTTTCTCCATGCACTAACAAAGGAATATTTAAATCACTCATAGCCTCTAAAGTAGGTTTTAAATACTCTATATCAAAACTTGAAACTCCACCATTTGAATTTGTTGTAATTCCTGCTGGATAAAGCTTAATGCCAAAAATTTCATCTTTAGCACTGTAAAGAAATTTCTCATCATAATTTTTAAAAAAAAGTGTCATTAAAGGAGTGAAATTTTCATCTTTACAAGCCTTAAGGATACGCATTTTATAAGCTTTTAAATCTTCTAAATTGCAAAGCGGAGGGATTAAATTTGGCATAATCACAGCTGCACAAAAATCTCTTGCGCTAAAAGGTGCGATAAGTTCTAACATTTGATTATCTCTTAAATGCAAATGCATATCTAAAGGATTTTTAAGTATCATTTTTATCTCCTATATTTAGCTGATAAAATCCATTCTTAAGGCGCTTAAAAAGCTTTTTTTCTTCTAAAAATTTAAAAGTAGTGATGATAGTAGGTTTACTTTGATGTAATTTTTCTTCAAGCTCACTGATTTTAATCATAATAAAACCATTTTCATCAGCATTTTCACATAAAAATTTTAACAATTCAAAACGCTTTTTTCCTAAAATTTCTCGTATTAAATTTTCAAATTTCATAAGCAAATGCTATATAAAATAAAGCCCCAAACAAAAAGAGCTAAAAGCACACTAAAAAACACTGCCGCACTCGCACAATCTTTAGCGATTTTTGCCTTTTCATGCCATTCATTAGTAACTAAATCAACACAAGCTTCAATAGCCGAATTTAAAGCTTCTATAATTAAGATAAGCATTAAGACACTTACCAATAACAAATGCTCTAAAAAACTAACTTTTAAGAAAAAACTAAAAACTATCGCAGGGATAATAATGCAAAGTTCAATTCTAAACGCCATTTCATTTTTAAATAAAGCAAAAATCCCTTCTAAAGCATATCTTGCGTTATTTAAAAAATGATATTTAGGCTTCATGGATTTGCCTTAAGTTTAGGATTTAATAAATCATATTCTGGTTCATAAACACTTGTTTTTACATCAAAATATCCTAAAAGAGTGCTAAAAAGATTATCTTGAGAAAGTTTTAAACCTTTATGCTCTTTAGCTAAATTCATTAAATTTTCATCATTACTCCAAAAAATAGCAGGAATATGAGTTTGATAACTTGGCGCTATAGCATAAGGCATACCATGAAGATAAATATCATTTTCGCCCAAACTTTCACCATGATCTGAAAGATAAAACAAAGAACTTTCATAATCTTTTTGTTCTTTTAATAGTTTTATAATCTCACTTAAAAGATAGTCTGTGTAAAGTAAAGTATTGTCATAAGTATTGATTAAAGCCTTACTATCACATTTTGAAAGTTCATTGGTATCACAAGTTGGAGTAAATTTTTTAAACTCATTTGGATAGCGTTTATAATAAGTTGGCCCGTGAGAACCTTGTAAATGAAGAACTATTATATTTTGATCACTTAAATGATTTAATTTTTCTTTAAAAGGAGTGAGTAAATTTTCATCCAAATCACTAGAAAGCTTTTGTTTATAAGCCAATCTATCACAAACCCCTTTACAACCACCAGAATTATTATCAAACCATGTAGCATCTACACCTGTTTTATAAAGTATATCCATAGCATTTTCTTGAAATTCTGAACTCGAATAATCTCTACGCTTGGATATAGAAAACATACAAGGTAAACTTACCGCTGTTGCTGTTCCGCATGATGAAAAATTATCAAAAAAGACTACATTATCTTTTTTAGTGTAGAAATTGGTATCATTTTTAGCATATCCACCCAAAGAGTAATTTGCCGCTCTAGCGGTTTCACCTACTACCAAAACCAAAATTTTTTTAGTGTGATTGTTTTCTCTATAAGCATCATTAGCTATGGTTTTAAATTCTGGCTTAGCTTTTACAAAACGAATATAATAACGATATACGGCATAAAATTGATAAAAAGGTGTATTGTACATCCTTATTTCATTGTAATTTCTAAAAAAAGGCAAGAAAGTTTTACTTAAAGGAATTAAAACCGCACTAACCACAATCAAAGCCGATATTATATTGATAATTTTAATTTTCATATGAGATTTAAAACTACCATAATCAATTTTTACTTTAACAACATAAAAAACCAATAATAAAGCCAAAACAACAAATAAGATCAATTTTAAATTTAACAAATCTTTTACTTCTTTGATATCTGTTTGAACAACATTTTGTATCATATCAGAGTCTATAAGCACTCCATAAAAACTAATGAAATAAACACTTAAAAAAGATGATATTATAAACAGTATAGAAAAAAATTTGGTAAAAAATTTCACAAAAAATAAAGAAAAAATCGCATGAACCAATGCCAAATAAGCTATAATGAAAACAAAAGTTATAAACCAATTTTGATTATTTTTTTCATACACAAACTCAAATAAATTAAAATTTAATATTGCAATCATTAAAGAATTTAAAAAAGTAAACCAAAACCAAGTTAATCTAAGCATATAAATCCCTCCTTCAAATTTAAGGTTTTAATTTTATTGAATTTTTTTAAATGGATTGTAGTTTTAAATCTTTTTATGTTATGATTTACACTTTTAATGAAAATTTTAAGGAAAACAATGAAACTACTTTCATGGAATGTAAATGGCTTAAGAGCCATTTGTGATAAAAATGCACTTGATTGGATAGCACAAGAAAAGATTGATTTTATAGGTTTTCAAGAAATCAAAGCACATGAAGATAAATTTCCTAAAAAAATTTATGAATATCCTTTTAAACACATGTATTTTAATTCTGCTAAAAGAGCAGGATATTCTGGAGTAATGAGTCTTTGTAATTTTGATAGTGAAGTAAAAAAATGCGAATTTTTTGATGATGAAGAAGGTAGGGTTTTAGAACACCGCTTTAAAAATATCGCACTTTTTAATATCTATTTTCCAAATGGTCAAAAAGATGAAGAGCGTTTAAATTTTAAGATGAAATTTTATGCAGATTTTTTAGTATATTTGGATAAGCTTTTAAAAGATGGGTTTGAAATTATCATTTGTGGTGATGTCAATACCGCTCACAAAGAAATCGATCTTACCCACCCAAAAGTCAATGCCAACACTTCAGGTTTTTTACCTATAGAAAGAGCTTGGATTGATGATTTGCTAAAACTTGGTTTTATAGATACTTTTAGAGAAATTAATGGTGAAATCAAAGAAAAATACTCGTGGTGGAGCTATAGAATGAAAGCAAGAGAAAGAAATGTAGGCTGGAGGATTGATTATTTTTTCATTTCAAAGGGGTTAAAAGATAAACTTAAAAACGCTTTCATAAGAGATGATATTTTTGGCTCTGATCACGCACCTGTAGGTATAGAAATAGATATTTAATATCCCAAAAAATGGGATATTATTTTTTAACAAATTTTTTTGCTTTTTCCCAAAGTCTTACACCGAGCTTTTTAGCTTTTTTAGAATTTAAATCTTTGTATTTTTCACTAGCAATTTTTTCTAATTCAAAAATTTCTTGTTTAAAACGATTTAATTTTCTTTGAGTAAGTTTATTAAAATCATTAATCTTTGGATTTTTTTTAATATCATTTAAAACTAATATTAGTTGCTCTCTGCTTTCACCTGCAAGACGTCTAAATTTAGCAAAAAGATTATCAAGTTCATGTTCTAGCAAATTCTCAACTATACTCTTACAAGGATCATTTTGTAATTGAATCTCTTTTTTTAAAAGAGCAATAAAATCATCTTCTATACCTATTAGTTCTTTACTTTTTAAACTAACATCTTCTTCAAAATTTGCATAAGTTAATGAAGCTTTAAATTTTTCCATTGCTAAAACAATACCATCTCTTGCGCCTTTAATCACACCTAAACAAAGATCTTTTGCATAAGCCATAGATTCATTAGCTATTTCAAAAGCGGTATTTAAAATAATACTTGAAATTTTTAAAATTCTTTCTTTTTCAAAATGAGCTTCACAAATGGCATTATATACGAGATTTTTAGCTATTTCACTACTTGTAAGTTCTATATCTTCAGCCTTTTCTAATGTAGTTAAAAAAGCACTTTCAGCGGTTTCTTTTAAAATTCCAAGCATTTCTATATCAAATAAAATAGCATCATTTAAACCGCCACTAAATTCATCGCAAAAAGAACATTCTTGTAAAATATTCTCGAATTCAAAAAAATTATCGCTGATTTGATTTTTAATCAAATTCTTTTGATTTTCAATCTGTTTGTTTAATAATTCAGCTTCGCTAATATACTCATAAAGTGAATTTTGAGCATCTACAATACTCGCCTTAACCAAAGCTTTGATAACCTTTGTAACATTTTCATCATCAAAAAAATCAAGTTTTTTCAAAATAGTTAAAAATTCAACCAAAAGAGAATTTAAAACTTTTTTTGTTTCATGAGGATTATGTGAAATTTGCTTATACGCAAGATTAAAACTCAAGTCTTCGAGTAAATCACTTGCTTCATCTTTACCGAGATTTGATAAAGAATTTTCAAAAATAATTAAAGTATTTTTCATTTTTCCTTCTTTCTTAAAGTACAAATTTTGCTTTAGCTTTTAATTTATCAAATATATCCAAACGATCTTTTTTGCTATCAACATAAACATTTAATAAATAACTTTGATATTTTCCACTCGCACTTGAATTCGAATGTTCAAATTTATATTCTCTTTGACCTAAAATTTCTTGAAAAATTTCACTTGCCTTAATATGCACCTCAAAAATCACCTTATAATTCCAAAAAGTAGGATAATTGATCTGAGGTTCTTTTTTAAGATCGCACAAATTTACCACTTTTACCTCCTTCTTTGCTTTCAAGCACTATATCCGTAATCCTCATTGATTTATCTATAGCCTTGATCATATCATATATAGTTAAAAGTCCTATACTAACCCCACTTAAAGCTTCCATTTCAACTCCTGTTTTACCTTCACACTTAACTGTTACAATAAGCTTAAATGCACATTCTTTAAAAAATTCCACAATATCAGTTTCAACTTTAGAAAGCATTAAAGGATGGCACATAGGAATAATTTCACTTGTTTTTTTAGCCCCCATTATAGCCGCAACAATAGCTGTTTGAAGAACAGGACCTTTTTTTGCAGTATTGTTTTTAATTACATCAAAAGCTTCTTGACTCACATATATCATACCGCTAGCTGTGGCTATTCTTGAAGTAATATTTTTATCGCTTACATCTACCATTTTAGGATGATTTTTTTCATCTAAATGACTTAATTTCATAAATTCACCTTTTAAAAAATTATAAAAATTATAGCAAAACCAAACAAATTTAAGATAAAATAAGCTTTGTATTTTTATTTAAGGAGAAAACAATGGCTTATGAAGATGAAGAAGATTTAAATTACGATGATTATGAAAACGAAGATGAAGAATATCCACAAAATCACCATAAAAATTATAATTACGATGATGATGATTATGAATACGATGATGATAACAATGATGATGATTTTTATGAGATGGATTAAGAATGAGCAAAACCCTTAATCAAAAAGATATAAAAGTTTTAGGACTTTCATCATTAGGTGGAACTTTAGAATTTTATGATTTTATTATTTTTGTATTTTTTGCAAATTATATTTCAACAAACTTTTTTCCAAAAGATTTAAGTAGTTTTTGGCAAATGTTTAATACTTATGGAATATTTGCGGCTGGATATTTAGCGCGTCCCTTGGGAGGTGTGATACTGGCGCATTTTGGAGATAAATTTGGACGCAAAAGAATGTTTATGATTAGTATTTTGTTAATGGTTATTCCAACTTTTACTCTAGCTTTTATTCCAAATTATGAAAGCATAGGTTTTCTTTGTATTGTGCTTTTAGTTTTTATACGCATTTGTCAAGGCATTGCTATAGGCGGGGAACTTCCTGGAGCTTGGGTTTTTGTATACGAACACGCACCACAAGGTCAAAAAAGAACTTATTTGGGAATTTTAACCGCTTCGGTTGTAGGTGGAATTTTATTAGGTAGTTTAGTTTTTTTAATTATGAATAAAATTTATACCCAAGAAGAACTTCATGAATGGGCTTGGAGAATTCCATTCTTTTTAGGTGGAATTTTTGGGATTATTTCTGCTTATTTGAGAAAATTTTTAAGAGAAACTCCTGTTTTTGAACAAATGAAAAAAGACAAGGCTTTAGAAAAATTTCCTTTAAAAGAAGTGTTTAAAAAAGCTAAAATGGGAATTGTTCTTTCTATGATGATTACTTGGGTTTTGACAGGTTGCATTGTTGTAATGATTTTGCTTATGCCTAGCTATATGGCAAAAATACTTCAAATTAACACTTCTATACAAACCTATCTTCAAATAGGTGGAATTTTACTTATTTGCCTAGGGTGTATTATAAGTGGAATTTTAGCGGATAAAATAGGCATTATCAAATCTTGTGTATTTTTTAGTGTTTTTTTTGGAATTGTAAGCTTGCTTTATTTTAATACTCTATATAGACAAAATGCTGATTTTAACCTAGTAGCTTGCTTATATTTACTTGTATGTTTTTTTAGCGGAGTGATGAATTTTTGTCCTTTAATAATGAGTGAAGTATTTGATGCAAAAATTAAATTTTCAGGACTTTCTTTTTCATATAATATTGCTTATGCTATAGCTGGAGGTTTAACTCCGCAACTTGCTTTTTTCTTGCATAGTTTTGCCTTAGATAATTTAAGTAATTTTTGGCGTTTTTCTTTGGGAATTTATGTTTTCTTTTTGGCTATTATAGCTTTGCTATGTGCATTTATTTTTTCTTATCTTAATAATACCCAACGCACATACTCTCAGTGATTTTGATACGCTTTTCAAAAGGAGCTGGGCTAAAAAAATGGCATTTTTCTATATAAATATGCTGATGATAATTTAGCCCTAAAAAATCATAAAATTTTTTTAGGTTAACAAATTTAATCCCGCAAATCTCCTTAAGCTCTAAAAGTTTATAAATAGAAGAATTATTTTTTTCCACTAAATGAGAGGGAGCTAATCCAGTAAAAGAGCAAAAAGCACTTGCCAATACAAAACCATTTAAACCATTACACTGCCTTAAAGCTTGCTGATGTTTTTCTAAAATGCAATTTCTATGCAAAAATACAATTCTTGTTCCTTGATATCTACCTATTTCTACATTTTTCCAAAATTTATAAGCATTTTTTGAAATTCCAGCAAAACGATGAAATTCAGCGTTTAAAATATAATGATCTAAAAATTCATTAGGAGGTAAGATTAAACTTTTCATCACTATAATTTAGAATCTAAAGGCTCTTTAATCTTCTTTATCTAAATTTTCCTTAGCTTTGCTAGGAAGCTTGGATAAAAGATTATTTAAATCAAAATTAATTCCCTGAGTTTTTGCCTCTTCAAGTAAAGCAACTGCAGCTTTTGCATTAAATGGAGAAGAGCCATCATGTGGAGTAAAAAGATGATCTGTTATTGCTAGAGCATAAGCGGATTTTTTCACTTCTTCACGAGCAGCATGAGGAGTGCGAACAAAACATATACTTTCAATCAAAACATCATCAAAATTCCAACGATGCAACAAAAATCCTAAGAAAGAAATATGATCTACACCTAAAAATTCATTCTCTGCTAAAGCAAGATTTTCATTTTTATTTAAAAAAGCTAAAAAATCCTTATCCTTATGATTTTGTATAAGAAAATTTGAAAAAATAACAATACCAAATCTTAAAAGCATTGCACAAGGAACTAAAAGATGAGAAAGTTTTTTATCTTCATCATTAAGCCAATTTGTGATAAAAGTTGCCTCTTCGTTGCAATTTCTTAAAAAAACTTGAGTATCCAAACCATATGGCGAAACATCTATTTTAAAACTATCCCTAATGGAATCAGCGGTAACTATATTGATGATATTACTAACACCTAATAAAGTAATCACTTGATTTATGGTTGTAATTTCTCTTGTAAAACCATAATAAGGAGAATTTGCTAATTGCAAAAGCTTAGCCGTCATCAACGGATCGCTTGAAATAATTTCAGCAACTTTCATGGTTTCTATATTTGAATTAGCCTCACTTACATATTTTCTTAACTTACTTACAGTATCAGGCAAAGGTGGCAAAACTTCGACGCTTTTTAATAAAAGCTCGTTCATATCTCCGATCATATTTAATACATCCTTATTTAATATTCAATGTTGTTCATAGATTTACAATTATATCTAAAATTTAATTTACTTATTGCATTTTTTTATTGCTTAAGGTATAATAAAAATTACAAATAAATGTAAATGCTTGAATTTATGACATTTTGATTTAGTTAACTAGTAATTAAAAAATAGTTTTAATGGAGTTAAATTGATGTTTTTTAATTTTAAAAATAAAAGCTCAACAAAAAAAGAAGAAAGTAAAAAAGTTTTAGAAGCTCTATATCTTCAAGAAAATGAACTTGAAGAAAAATTGAAAAAAATAAATATCAAGCCAAAATTAATCATAGGCTTTGTGTCGTATCAACTTAATCTAGCGATCATAGGAAATAAGATTCAAAATTCTATAAATGAACAATGTGATATCATCTTAAGCAGTGCTACTGATTTATTATGCAACCTTGATTCTAACTCAAACATTGAAAATAGTCCCTATAAACAAAATATCCAAGGAATAAGTTTGATGCTTTTTAGTGAAGATATGGTAGAAAATCTTTGCGCAAATAAAATCAAGCTTTTTAGCAATATAAAAGATTATACAGAAAGAAAAAAACTGATAGAAAAAGAAGTTTTATCTATAAATATACCTTTTGAAGCACACTGCACAAATACTTTACATTATTTAATTTATGACGGTTTAAGTCAAAGCGAAAGTTCTCTTTTAGAACTTTTATACAAACACAACCCCTATCCTTGTGCTTTAGTAGGAGGTGGATCTAGTGGAAATATGGACTTTAGCGGAACATTTATATTTTATAATGGAGAAATATTAAAAAATCAAGCTTTAAGCATACATGTTCAATTTAAACCTAAGTATCGTTTTGATTTAATGAAGTCTCAAAATTTCAATCCTCAAAGCAACATTACCTTTACTATACTTGATGCAAGCTTATATGATAGGACAGTACGTGAATTTATTGATAAAAAAACCTTTCAATCCATCAACGCGGTTGAAGCTTTATGTAATTATTTTAACTGTACTTTTGAAGAACTTAAAAATAAAATGCAAGAATATACTTTTGCTTTAAAAATTGGAGAAGACTATCTTATTTCCCCTATGGAAATCAACCCAGATAAAACATTATTTAGTTATTGTGATATAGAAAGTGCTCAAGAATTAAGCTTGCTTAAAAAAACAAATTTTATTGAAGCCATAAAAAAAGATTACGAAAAATTTTCTCTTAATAAACCAAAACCACTAGGAGCAATTTTTAATGATTGTATCTTAAGAAGACTTCACAACAAAGAATATTTAAATCAAATCCATTTTAATGATTTTCCTATAGTTGGTTTTTCTAGTTTTGGAGAAATTTATGGAGTGGGAATTGCAAAAAGTTTAGTGGCAATATTTTTTTATGAAGTTGAAAATTTTAATGATTTCAAACCTAGATATTTAAAAACTTTCATACAAAAATACAGCGATTTTAAATACTATTATCTTAATATAAGAGCTCAAAAACTAGAAATGACAAATGAGATTAATAAAATAATTTTAAATCAACTCAAACAAAATACATCAGAAATTGATAAAAATACAAGTATATTTAAAGAAATTTTTGAAGAACTTGAAAATATAAGAAGAAGTCTTACAACTATTAGTGAAAGTTTTACCAATTTCACTAACTACCTAGAATACAACCTTTACCAAAGCGAAGAAAAAATGAATTTAGAAAAAGAAGTGCAATCTTCTTTGAAAAATATAGATCAATTAAATAGTATTTTAGATCTTATTTCAGGGATTGCTGAACAAACTAGCCTTTTATCTTTAAATGCAGGTATAGAAGCTGCTAGAGCTGGAAAACTTGGTCGTGGATTTGCAGTTGTAGCTGATGAAGTTAGAAAACTTTCAGAAAATACCCAAATGGGTCTAGGTGAAATGGAAGGAGCTATTAAATTAGTTATTCAGACCATACAATCCATTGCAAAAAGTTCCAATTCTAGCACTCAAGAAATGAATTTTATAAGGGATAAATCCAATGAATTTTCCAAAATCATTTCAAATCTTATAAATTCAGGTAAAGAAATTTCAGATAAATTAGAACAAAGAAGCAATGTCAGCGAAGATTTTGAAAAAAATGTAAATCAACTCAAATGTTATGAAGATGTTCTAGCTAAATTAAATCAATACTAAAAAATTAAGAATTTCAAGAAATCGAAAATCTTGAAATTCTTACACTAAAAAAATTAAAGTGCTTTTTTTGCGGCCTCTGCAATTTTTGCAAAAGCAGCAGCATCATTCATAGCTAAATCTGCTAGAATTTTTCTATCAAGTTCAATGCCTGCTTTTTTAAGACCATTAATAAATCTTGAATAACTTAAATTATTAAGCCTACAAGCAGCATTGATACGCACAATCCAAAGACGACGGAAGTCTCTTTTTTTACGGCGTCTATCACGATAAGCATAGACTAGACTTCTTTCTAATTGTTCTTTTGCTTTTCTAAAATGTTTGCGGCGTCCACTATAAAAACCACGCGCTAATTTTAAAACTTTTTTATGTCTACGGCGTCTAACAACACCTGTTTTTACTCTTGCCATTTTTATTTCCTTTCATAAAGTGGCGTCCAAATTTGGAGCTTGCCCTTGAAATTTTATTTCAAAGGGGAGTTTGAATGACTTTTAGTCAAAAACTTAAATTCCTAGCATTTTTTCAACAGCTTTTACATTTGTGCTATGCACATATTTAGCTGTGCGAAGATCACGCATTCTTTTTGCAGGTTTTTTAGTCAAAATATGACTTCTAAAAGCTGAGCCTCTTTTGATTTTATTTTTACCTACTTTGAAGCGTTTAACTGCGCTTTTAACGCTTTTCATCTTTGGCATACGCTTTCCTTATTTAGATAAATTTTTATTTTTCAAATTAAAAGAAAAGCTAAATACTATCAAATTTTTTCTAATTTTTGACTGAATTTAATTTTTAAAAAAAACTTGGCACACCTTTTGCTTATAAAAAAATCAGCAATATTTTGGAAAGATTTAAAATGACTATAAATTCGGCAAATCCGTATCAAAATTTAACCTTATCTAATCCTTTACAGAATAGCTCTGCTTTAAATTTGATTAAAGATAACAAAGCTTTAGAACAAGAAGGAAATGAAAATAGCTTAGAACAATTAAGTTATATTTTTAATAATACCACTTATGCCAGTGAATTTGGATTTAGAATCAATGAAGAAGGTTTTTTTGATAAAGATTTAAATAAAATTGCAAATATACCAGAATCTTATAATATCAACATTAAAAGCGTTAGAAGCATAGCAAAAGAACTCACAAAACAAGATGAAAATTTAAACTACAATAAAATTGATCTACCTTATCTTTTAAATAGCTATCATAGTTCATTAAAATCTATAAATTCAGAATTTTTACAAGATGATAATGCTTATTTAAGTCGCGATCTTATTTCAAAACTATCATCAGGTTTTTCAACAGATAATGGAGAATTTTTAGGCCAAATTTCAAGAATTTACAACAATCAAGAAGAAATTGATTTGGCATTAAGCAATATCACAAATTTAAATACTTTAATGTTAGATAATAAAATAACTAATTTTCATTTTGATAAAGCCATAGAAAACACTTCTTCTAATGAAATTTTAAAACCTTATTTAACTAAAAATGCAGAAGTATCAAAATCTGGTCTTTTAATGAATTTTATCTACCATGATATAAAAACTCAAAACGAAAAAGAATTTAACTTTTTTATGAAACCTGCCACTTTAGAACTAAGCTCTCATCAAAATTTACAAAAAATTCTCAAGGGCGAAACAGATATAGAAGATTACATCAAAAAAGAAAATGAAAAAAAGATGAGTTTTGATCTTTATCTTTATGTTAATGGCGTAGATAAAAAAACAAGCACTCAAGACAAACTATCTGTATTTTTTCAACAATATATTAACTACCAAAAAGATATGGATTTAAGAGAATTTGCAAATTCAAGTTCAATATTTCAAATTTATATCGATCAAAATCGCAATGATTTTGATGCTCTTAAAAAACAATATCAAAACCAAAGTCAAGATACGCAAAGATTAGAAGAAGTAAATCAACTACGTTCTAGCTCTATAGAAAATTTTTTAGATCGTCGTCAAAAACAAGCAAATATAAATAAAATTCTAAACTCTTATATGTCTGTGATGGTTTAAAATAATTTTTTAAAAAATATATAAATTATAAATACTTTAATAATAATAATTTTTATATAATTAATTAATAAAATTTTAAGTATTATAGCATTATAATCCGCTCTCAAAAAATATAAATATAAAAGTACTCAAAACCATGACTTATAATGAAAAAATTATTTCGATGAATAATGATCTTTTAGATCATCAACATAAAGAACTTTTTGAAATTTCTAAAAAACTCTCTTTAATGAACCAACGTCATGTTGGAACAAAAGAGTTAAAAATTGTCTTAAGAGAGTTGTTGATAATGATCAATAGACATTTTTCAGATGAAGAAGCCTTTATGAGAGAAATAGAATATCCTTATATCAACCATCATACAAGAATTCATAGAAAAATTATCTTAGAAATTGAAGAAATTATCATCAGTGAAGCTAAATTTGTAAATATAATGACCGAAAAATTAAATCTCGTTGTTCAAGATTTTATCTTTAAACATACAGCCAAAGAAGATTCAAAGATAGTAAAGTATTACGAAGAAAAATTTAAGAAATAGTATTTCTCATTTTTGCTATATAAAATTCACAAAATATTTCACTTTAAAATTTTACTTTAGCATTTTATTTTTGTTATAATTTTTAACCTAATTTTTATAAATTTTTGTTATTATCCGTTTTCAAATAAAGATAAAAAATATCCTAATTAAAATTAAGGATAAATTAAGGATTTTAAAGTGAAAGTATATTTAGATAACAACGCAACGACAATGCTTGATCCTAATGCTTATGAGTTGATGCTACCTTTTTTAAAGGATATGTATGGAAATCCAAATAGCCTTCATCAATATGGTAGCGCAACACATCCTGCCTTAAGAGAAGCTTTGGATAAACTTTATGCAGGACTTGGAGCAAATGACCTAGATGACATAGTTGTAACCTCCTGTGCGACAGAAAGCATTAACTGGGTGCTTAAGGGTGTGTATTTTGATCATATTTTAGATAAAGAACGCAATGAAGTGATTATTTCTAGTGTAGAACACCCTGCTGTTACTGCTGCTGCTTATTTTTTAAAAAGTCTTGGAGTAAAAGTCATAGAACTTCCTGTAAATGAAGAAGGGGTTTCTACTGTAGAAGATTTGCGTAAAGTGATTAGCGATAAAACAGCACTTGTAAGTGTTATGTGGGCAAATAATGAAACAGGTATGATTTTTGATATTAAAGCGATGGCAGAACTTGCGCATGAATTTGGTGCTCTTTTTCATACAGATGCTACTCAAGCAGTAGGTAAAATAAAGGTTAATTTAACTCAAGTAGGAGTTGATTTTGCTTCATTTTCAGCACATAAATTTCATGGACCAAAGGGTGTGGGTGGACTTTTTATAAAAAAAGGACTTAAACTTACTCCACTTTTACACGGTGGAGAACACATGGGTGGTCGTAGAAGTGGAACTTTAAATGTACCTTACATAGTGGCTATGGGCGAGGCTTTGCGTATTGCAAATACTATGCTTGATTTTGAAGATTCTCATATACGCCGTTTAAGAGATAAACTAGAAGATCAAATTTTGGCCTTGCCTGATACAACAGTGGTTGGAAAAAGGGAACACCGTGTGCCTAATACAATCTTAGCAAGTATTAAAGGTGTTGAAGGCGAAGCAATGCTTTGGGATTTAAATAAAAATGGTATAGCTGCAAGTACGGGCTCAGCCTGTGCAAGTGAAGCTTTAGAAAGCAATCCTATTATGGAAGCTATCGGTGCGGAGCATGATTTAGCGCATACAGCTTTAAGGCTTTCTTTGTCACGTTTTAACACTGAAGAAGAAATTGATTATGCAGCAAAACAAATTAAAAATGCAACACAGAGATTAAGAGCAATTTCTTGCACTTATGCTTATAATCCAAATAATTACAAATAAGGATGAAAAATGGGAAAAAATAGTTTAATTGGTGGATCCATTTGGGATGAGTATTCACAAAAAGTTCAAGATAGAATGAATAATCCTCAACATATGGGAGAATTTAGTGAAGAAGATGCTAAAGCACGCAATGCAAAATTGATCGTAGCTGATTTTGGTGCAGAAAGTTGCGGCGATGCGGTAAGACTTTTTTGGCTTGTAGATGAAAAAACTGATAAAATTATCGATGCAAAATTTAAAAGTTTTGGTTGTGGTACAGCTATAGCAAGTAGTGATACTATGGTGGATCTTTGTATAGGAAAAACTGTAGATGAAGCAGTAAAAATCACAAATTTAGATGTGGAATTTGCCATGAGAGATAATCCAGAAATTCCAGCTGTTCCACCTCAAAAAATGCACTGTTCAGTTATGGCTTATGATGTAATCAAACAAGCAGCAGCGCATTATAAAGGTATAAGTCCTGAAGATTTTGAAGATCAAATTATAGTTTGTGAGTGCGCTAGAGTAAGTCTTGGAACCATTAAAGAAGTGATTAAACTTAATGATTTGCATAGTGTAGAAGAAATCACACAATATACTAAAGCAGGTGCTTTTTGCAAGTCCTGTATCAAACCAGGCGGACATGAAAAAAGAGATTATTACCTTGTAGATATTTTAGCTGAAACCAGAGCCGAGATGGATAGAGAAAAACTCAAAAATACAATGAAAAGTGATGTGGCTTTTGATGAAATGACCGTAGTAGGACAATTAAAAGCAGTTGAAAGTGTTTTAGATGCTGAAATTCGCCCTATGCTTCATAATGATGGTGGAGATTTGGAAGTGATTGATATACAAAAGGCTGAAGGTGCAGCAATTGACGTTTATATTCGTTATCTTGGTGCTTGTAGTGGTTGTTCTAGTGGAAGTGGTGCGACACTTTATGCTATTGAAACAATTTTACAAGAAGAATTAAGTCCAAATATACGCGTTATGCCGGTTTAAAAAATAGCAAGATAAAATCTTGCTATTTTATAGCTTTTGCTTGCAAATCAAGAGGTGGTAAATTTTCTATATAAATACTGCGACTTGGGAAAGCAAAAGTTAAGCCATTTTTTTCGATTATACGCATAAACTCAAGCATTAAGCTTTGTCTAGCTTCCCTAAAATCTTTTGCTCCTATTTTTTTGGTATAAAAATAAAGCTCTATATTAATACTACTATCTGCAAATTCGCTTAAAGCCACATAACAAGCATTTTTATAGCCTTCTAAATCGTTAATAGATACAAGATTTTGACGATATTTTGTCGTATGATCACCATATTTTAATGCACTATCCTCATCGTGAGCTACCAAATCACTTGTATCCAAAAATTCTTTCAAATCTTTTACACATTGATCTAATTTTTCAGGAGTAGCATCATAACCAACACCCAAATACATTCTAACATGGCGACCCATGCGTCTTTTACTCCAATTTTTGATATTAGCTCCCATAATAGTTGAATTTGGTAAAAATACGAGACAATTATCAAAAGTTCTAATAGTAGTTTTTCTAAGTCCTATTTCAACTACTGTTCCTTCTATACCTGAAACCTCTACCCAATCTCCTTGATTAAAACTATTATCAAAAAGTAAAAGTATAGAAGCAAAGAAATTTGCAATGATATCTTTCGCTGCTAAAGCAACAGCTAAACCACCAATTCCCAAAGATGCAATAATAGCCGAAATATTAAAACCAAGCTGAGCAAGGATATATAATAAAGCTATGATAATAATAACAAAATATAAAATTTTAATAATTAAATTTACAACTTCTTTTTTTCCGCTTTTTTGAGCAAGCTTAGAAACTAGTACCATTCCATAACCATCAAGCATTTTTAAAATAAGCCATGCAATCAAAACCGCATAAATTATGTGGAAAAAATTACTCAAATTAATACTTAAAGGTGCAGGATAAGTTGCTATAGTAAGACAAATCGAAATAGCATAAACAATCAGAAAAAAACTCACTGGTTTTTTAATATTCTCAATAAAAATAACTTTAATATCATCTACATCATTTTTATTTCTATAAAAAAGC
Organism: Campylobacter sp. CH186; assembly: GCF_004378925.1. Taxonomy (NCBI): domain Bacteria; kingdom Pseudomonadati; phylum Campylobacterota; class Epsilonproteobacteria; order Campylobacterales; family Campylobacteraceae; genus Campylobacter; species Campylobacter sp. CH186. Next base: position 20,978 of record NZ_RYYB01000006.1, read on the forward strand.
CGAACAAGGAAAAAATATACTATATTTGCAAAAAAACGTCTTAAAGATATAAAAAATACTAAAACCAAAGCAGAAATTACTATTTTTCCGATATTAACAAAACTTACCCCAATTGCCTCATTTATACGATCTATCCAAACTTGAAGCTCAAGTAGTGAAAAAATATAATTACTTTCAAGCAAATCTGCATTTGAACGTAAATACTTAAGAATTTCAGAATAAGAATCTACAGCATTACTGATATATCTTTCTTTTAGGGTAATTTTTTCTAATTCTTCTGGATTTGTAATTTTGCTTTTAAAACTATCTAAATTAACATTAGAAGAATTTTGTAAATTTTCCATTGCCTTATCAACAGTAGCAATCAAATCTTCACTGCTTGCTGTATTTTTAAAAAGTTTTTCCACTTCAAACAAAGAAGAATAAAAACTTTCCACAATGTTAAAATAAACTAGATTAAGAGTGGCATCTGTATAAATGTAAGGCTTATTAATATTCTTTTTTTGAACATCTAGTAATTTTTCTTTTGCTTTTAAAAATCTAGCCACTGCCTCTTCATTAATCTTTTGTCCTACTATCATATCGGGTATTTTTGCTAAAATAGTCTTTTTGTCTTTTTCAAATTCACTTAAAATACCATTAAAAGTGCTTGAATTTTCATCATTGTTTTTCTTAAATTCTTTAATTTGATTGTTAAGATCAACATATTTTTCAACTAAAGCATAAATTCCTTCATCTTCTTTACTAATATTCGCATCAATAAATTTAAATTCTTGTGCTCCAAGGTATAAAATAAAAAAACATAAACTAAAAATAATTTTTTTCATTGAACTTTCCTATCCTGTATTAAAGTAAAAATTTTTGCTTTAAAATCATACTCATAAATTTCACCTGTCTCTATAATATAATACCAAGCATGTACTTCTATTTTTCCTTCATCTAAAGCTTCTTGCACGCCTGGATAAGTAAGTATATTTTGCAAAGAATTTACTAAATTTAATTTTTCTGTAAGCCATGAACGCATAGCCAAATCGTCTCTTGCAAAAATCATCACATCTTTTTTTATCGGATCTAACATGGTAAGCCACTTTTTCACGTTAGGAATTTTATTTAATTCTTCATCAGAATAATAAAGAGCATTACAACCTCCACAATTACTATGGCCACAAACGACGATATTTTTAATATGCAATGAATTTAAAGCATACTCTATTGCTGAAGTTGTCGCCAAGTAATCTTCTCCAACGCGATAAGGTGGAACTATATTTGCAATATTTCGTATTACAAAAAGCTCACCTGGACCCGTATTAGTGATCAAATTTGGAATTACTCTAGAATCAGAACAACCTATAAAAAGAGTATGGGGATTTTGCTTATTTTTTAGACTTTCAAAAAGTTCTTCATGCTCCTTAAAGTCTTCTTGCATAAACTTAATCGCACCGCTAATAAGATTTTCCATAGAACCAACCTGAAACTAAAATCTTGAAATTATAACAAAATTTCAGCAAAGATTTCATTTAAGTATAAGATATTATATAAATTAACTTTTTATTTAGTCTAATATGTTAGATTTCGCTCAAGATTTTAAAAAATCTAACAATTTTGCAAGGAGAATTTTATGAGTCTTTATGATAGAGACTACTCAAGATCAAAAGAATTTGAAAATACACGCTCAAGCGAATTAAGTATTTTTATTAAACAAACTTATCAACTTTTTGCTGCTTCATTATTAGCTGCAACAGTAGGTGCATATGTAGGAATTTTTGCTTTAGCATCATTTTTTATACAATCACAAGTAACTTTTTGGATCCTTTTTGCTGTTGAAATCGGACTTTTATTTGCTTTGCAATGGAAAAAAAGAGAAGCTCCATTAAATCTTGTTTTACTTTTTGGTTTTACTTTCTGCTCAGGTTTAACGCTTACACCTTTACTTATTTCAGTTTTAGCTCTACCAGCTGGAGGAATTATCATCGCTCAAGCTTTTGCTTTAACAACAGTTGCTTTTGCAGGACTTAGTGTATTTGCTATGAATACAAAAAAAGATTTTACTGTTATGGGTAAAGCTTTATTTATAGTATTGATCGTTATTGTAGCAGCATCTTTACTAAACCTTTTCTTCCAAAGCAGTATAGTTAATCTAGCTATTTCAGCAGTAGCTGCAATATTATTTTCATTTTACATTCTTTATGATACGCAAAATATTATCCGCGGAAATTATGAAACCCCAATCGAAGGTGCAGTAGCACTTTATCTTGATTTTGTTAATCTTTTCGTATCTTTACTTAATATCTTAAGAAGCTTCAATAGCAGATAAGTTTTTGTGGGATTTTTCTCACAAAAACTTTTCAAGTTTCAAAACTTTTCAAGTTTTATTTAGTTAAAATAATCATTTAAAAATTAACTTTATAGGAATTTTCAATGATCACTCTTTTAATCATTTTACAATTTATCATCGTTGTAGTTATTTGTATAGCAGTTTTACTTCAAAAAAGTTCAAGTATAGGACTTGGAGCTTATAGTGGAAGCAATGAAAGTTTATTTGGCGCCAAAGGACCGGCTGGATTTTTGGCAAAATTTACCTTTGTCATGGGAATTTTACTTATTGCAAATACTATTGGTCTTGGTTATTTATACAATAAAGCTAGCAAGGACTCTTTAGCAGAGAAAATTAAAGTAGAAAACAACAACACTACTATTCCAAGTGCTCCTATTGTGCCTGCTACCCCAAACACAAATTCTATCGCTCCAAGTGCACCACAACTTCCAAGCGATGTTAATTCAAGTAAATAATTAAAGGAAATGATAATGCTAAGTGAAATTTTTAACAAACAAAAAACCCAAAGTGAAAAATCTTTAGAAGCCTTAAAAAAAGACTTCACCACTTTAAGAACTGGAAAAGTTAATACCCATATTTTAGATCATATTACAGTGGATTATTATGGAACTCAAACTCCTTTAAATCAAGTAGCAACTGTTTTAGCAAGTGATGCTTCAACTATTAGCATCACTCCTTGGGAAAAACCTTTACTAAAAACCATAGAAAGTGCTATTGCAGCTGCAAATATCGGTGTAAATCCAAATAATGACGGCGAAAGTGTAAAATTATTTTTCCCTCCGATGACTAGAGAGCAAAGAGAAGAAAATGTAAAACAAGCTAAAGCTATGGGTGAAAAGGCAAAAGTTTCTATAAGAAATATACGCAAAGATGCCAACGATGCAGTTAAAAAACTAGAAAAAGATAAGGCAATAAGCGAAGATGAAGCAAAAAAAGCTTATGATGAAGTACAAAAACTTACCGACACCTACACAACAAAAATTGATGAGAGTGTAAAAAGCAAAGAAAGTGAACTTTTAAAGGTTTAACGATGAATTTAGAGCAAATTTATAAAGATTATGGTGCTTATTTAGAAGGGCATTTTTTACTAAGTTCAGGTAAACATTCGCAGTTTTATCTTCAAAGTGCAAAAGTTTTAGAGGACCCAAAATTAGCAGCAAAACTTTGTGATGAACTTGCAAAGATTATTGCAAACTATAAGATAGAATTTGATAGCATTTGTTCTCCTGCTTTAGGTGGAATTTTAGCAGGTTATGAGCTTGCAAGAGCTTGTAGTAAACGTTTTATCTTCACTGAAAGAGTAAATAAAGAAATGACTTTAAGACGTGGTTTTGAGGTAAAAAAGGGTGAAAAATTTATAATTTGTGAAGATATCATTACTACAGGTGGTAGTGCTTTAGAGAGTGCAAAAATCATTGAAAGTTTAGGTGGAATTGTTGTAGGTTTTGCAGCATTGGCAAATCGTGGTTTTTGTGCGGTAGAAAATTTAAAATCTCCAAGAAAAGATAATGCGAAATTACCTGAAAATTTACCACTCTTTACTCTAGGGAATTTTGAATTTGAAATTTACGATGAAACAAATTGTCCGCTTTGTAAAAAAGGGAGTAAGGCTATAAAACCAGGAAGTCGTGGAAATTAAATGAAAACTAAAGCAAAAATTAGCTCTAGATGGCTAAGATTTAGAGCTTTGCTTATAGATATTTTTCTTATTTATGTTCCTATTTTGTATTTATTTTATTTTCTATTGGGCTCTAAAGAAGCTTTTTTAAACAACCATTTTATCACAACTTTATGTACTTTTTTATTTGGTTTGATTCAAGCTATTTTTTTAACAAAAAAGGCACAAAGCCCAGGTCTTAAAGCATATGATTTATATCTTATTGATATAAAAACGGGAAAGAAACTAAGTTTTCTTAGAATTTTACTAAGATATGTGATATTTATTATAAGTTTTGGCTTACTCTTTGGTTTATTTGTCAGTTTTGCAAGAAAAGATCGTTTAAATTTACACGATATTTTAACTCAAAGTTGTATAGCTACCAAAGCATAAAGAAAGGTTAAAAATGCAAAGAAAAAGAATTTACAATCCAAGTTCAAACGAAACTCTAGGAGATCGTAAAGTTTTTGATGGTAACCCACATGGAATTTTAAATTTCACTAAGGCAAAATATACTTGGGCTTTAAAACTTTGGGATTTAATGGAAGCAAATACTTGGTTTCCAAAAGAAGTAGATACAACCAAAGATGCACTTGATTATCGCTGTAATTTAACTGCAGGTGAAAAAAGAATGTATGATTTGGTTTGGAGTCAGCTTATTTCTATGGATAGTTTTCAAACCAATAATTTAGCAGATAATATCAACCCTTACATCACAGCTCCTGAAATCAATGCGGTTTTAGCACGCCAAGCTTATGAAGAGGCAAACCATTCAAAATCTTACGCTGTTATGGTAGAAGCGATTTGCGATAATACAGATTTGATTTATGAAATGGAAAAGCATGATGAAACTTTGCGTGAAAAAAATGACTTTATTTCAAGCATTTATGAAGAATTAGCAGGCGATGTAGATGATAATAAACTTCTTTTAGCTATGGTGGCAAATCAAATTTTAGAAGGAGTATATTTTTATAGCGGTTTTACTGCTATTTACGCACTTGCACGTGCAGGAAAAATGCTAGGTTCAGCACAAATGATCCGCTTTATCCAAAGAGATGAAATCACACATCTTTTATTATTTCAAAATATGATCAATTCAGTACGCAAAGAAAGACCTGATTTGTTCCATGATGAAAATATCAATAAAATTTATGATATGTTTAAAAAAGCCGGAGATCTTGAGATCAAATGGGGTAAATACATCACTCAAAATCAAATCATGGGCTTTACTGATGATATCATAGAAGAATATATCCATTATCTTGTAGATCAAAGATTAAGTGCGATCAATTTAGATAAATTATACAATGCAAAACATCCTATTAAATGGGTAGATGATTTTTCAAAATTTAACGATCAAAAGAGCAATTTCTTTGAAAGTAAAGTAACGAATTATTCTAAGGGTAGCATAAGCTTTGATGACTTCTAAAACTTCTTTAGCCTTGCTTTGTGATTTTTATGAATTTACAATGTCTCAAGGCTATTTCAAAAACAATAAAAAAGATCAAATTTGTTATTTTGATATATTTTTTAGAAAAATTCCAGATTCAGGATCTTTTGCTATTTTTGCAGGTCTTGAAGATATTTTAGACTTTATTGAAAATTTGAGTTTTGATGTAGAAGATATAGAATTTTTAAGAAAACAAGGTATTTTTGATACAGAATTTTTAGATTTTTTAGCTAACTTTAAATTTAAAGGCGAAATTTATGCTATGCGCGAAGGAGAAGTAATTTTTCCAAACGAACCTTTGCTTTGTATTAAAGCTACAACTATAGAAGCACAGCTTTTAGAAACTTTTTTACTTTTAAGTTTAAACCACCAAAGCCTTATTGCTACCAAAACCAATCGTATCGTGCGTGCAGCTAAAGACAGTAAAATTTTAGAATTTGGTTCACGCAGAGCACAAGGAAGTGAAGCAGCCTTGAAAGGAGCAAGAGCAGCTTTTATAGGAGGTTGCATAGGAAGTGCTTGTACTTTAGCAGGAAAAATTTATAATATCCCTATCAATGGGACTATGGCACATTCTTGGGTGCAAATGTTTAAAAATGAATTTGAAGCTTTTAAAGCTTATGTGAAAATTTATCCAAAAAATCCTGTTTTTTTGATCGATACTTATGATTGTTTAAATAGTGGACTTAAAAATGCGATTAAAGTTTTTAAAGAATTTGGTATCCAAGAAGGCGGTGTGAGAATAGATTCTGGAAATTTACTTGAGTTGAGTTTGAAAATCAGACAAGAACTTGATCAAGCAGGACTTCAGAAATGTAAAATCATAGTTTCTAACGCCCTTGATGAATGGAGCATTAAAAAACTCAAAGAACAAAATGCGCCTATTGATATCTTTGGTGTAGGCGAAAGATTGATCACTGCTTCAAGCGATCCTATTTTTAGTTGCGTTTATAAACTCGCAGCCTTAGAAGATCAAGGCATAAAACCTAAAATCAAAATCAGCGAAAATAACGAAAAATCAACCCTACCTCATTTTAAAAAGCTTTTTAGGGTTTATGATAAAAACACGCAAAAAATCCTTTTTGATGAGCTTTATGTTTTTGACGAAAACCCAAATCAAGATGAAAATTTAGAACGCAAAGAACTTTTAGAATTAGTCTACAAAGAAAAAAGACTTCTTAAAAAGTCATCTTTAAATACTATTCAAGATTATACAAAAGAGCAAATTTCAAAACTCGATGAGAGTTTTTTAGATCTTGATCGTTTTGTGAAATTTGAAGTAAAACTCTCGCCTAAACTTCAAAATATCACTGAAGATCTTTTAAAAACTCGTTTTTAAAATCCACATAATTTAAAGCGGATTGTTTTAGAAAGCTGACTTCTTCATCGTTTAATTCACGCACAAATTTTGCAGGATTTCCAAGTATTAAAGAGCGTGGCGGAAATTTTTTACCCTTTGTTACAACGCTTCCAGCACCCACTATGCTATCTTCTTCTATCAAAGCATTATCCATGACAACAGCATTCATTCCGATTAAAACACGATTTTTTATCACACAAGCATGGATAACGCAATTATGTCCTATAGTTACATCATCTCCTATTATCGTAGGAAAACCAACGTCTTTTAACTTTCCTTTTTCATCAAACTCCCTATGCCAAACATGTACCGTGCTAAGATCTTGAATATTGGTTCTTTTGCCAATTTTTATAAAATTAACATCGGCTCTTAAAACACAATTAAACCAAATGCTACTTTCATCTCCTATTTCTATTTCTCCTATGATTTTAGCACCCTCTGCAACAAAAACATTTTGACCTAGTTTGGGACTGTGATTTTTAAATTTTATAAGCATTTTTTTCCTTTTTATTTAAGTATAGCTAAGTTTAACTCTATTTCAACTTTTTTAGTTACAATTTTTATTTAAATTTATAGGAGAAGTAATGAACACATTTGAACAAAAAAGATGTCAAAATATGGCTGAAGAAATTGCACAAAAAGTTTTTATCAATGAAGAACTTTTTAATGCTTTTTGTCAAATTCCACGTGAAATTTTTTCTCCTTTAAAAGCCCATGCTTATCGCCTTGATGCTTTGCCTTTAGCAAATTCTCAATGGATTAGTTCACCTTTAACTGTAGCTAAAATGACTATGGCTTTAGATTTTAAAAATGCTGATAGTATTTTAGAGATAGGTTGTGGAAGTGGCTATCAAGCTGCGATTTTAAGCAAAGTCATAAGGCGTGTTTTTACCATAGAACGCATAGAAAATTTAGCCAAAAAAGCCGCTCAAACTTTCAGAGAATTAGAACTTTTTAATATCAATGTAAAATTTGATGATGGACAAAATGGCTGGAAAAATTATGCTCCTTATGATAGGATTTTATTTTCTGCTTATGCGACACAAATTCCTGAAATTTTACTTGATCAATTAAGCGATGACGGGATTTTAGTTGCTCCTATTTTACACAATGGCAAACAATTCATCACACGCCTTAGAAAAAATGGCACAAATTTACAAAAAGAAATTTTAGAAGAATGTTTATTTGTGCCTATAGTAGATGGAAAAGAATAAATTTTTTTACAAAATTTATTAAAAACTCTTTAGAGCCTTTCTTAACTTTTCACTCATTTCATCAATATGTTCTTTTTGTAAAATCAAAGGAGGTAAAAATCTCAAATCATTCTCCCCGCAACTTATTAATAAAAGTGCATTTTCTTGACATTTTTGAATGACCTTAGCTACTTTTACACTTTTATCAAGACTCAGCCCTTGCATAAACCCTAAGCCTTTGCGTTTTTTACAAAAATCAAATTCATTTATCAACTCATCTAAACTTTGCTCTAAATAAGGCGTGAGTTTATTGACATTTTCTAAAATTTTTTCTTCTTTAAAAATTTCAAAAACCGCATTCACTCCTGCACAAACTAAAGGATTTCCACCATAAGTACTACCATGATCGCCTGCTTCTAAAGAATTGCTTGCTACCTTTTGATTTATTACAAAAGCACCCACACTAAGCCCACAACCTAAGGCCTTAGCTGAAGTCATGATATCAGGCAAAATTTGTGCGTGCTCATAGGCAAAAAATTTTCCACTTCTACCCATGCCACATTGAATTTCATCAGCGATTAATAATACATCTTTTTCATCGCAAAGCTTTCTTAAGGCTTTGTAAAAATCTTTATTTGCAGGATTTATTCCACCTTCTCCTTGCACGCTTTCTAAGATAATGGCACAAGTTTTTTCATTCACCAGTTTTTCAACGCTTGAAATATCATTATATTTTGCAAATTTAACCCCTGAAATTAAAGGTTTAAAAGGCTTTTGATATTTTTCATTAGCAGTAAGCGATAAAGCCCCTAAAGTACGCCCATGAAAAGAATGCTTAAAAGCGATAAATTGTCCACCCTTAATACCTTTGTTAAAGGCGTATTTTCTAGCTGTTTTCATCGCTCCTTCTATACTTTCTGTACCAGAATTTGTAAAAAAAACACGCTCTAAAGCACTAGCTTTGGCTAAATTTTTAGCTGCAGCGGCTATGTTTTCATTATAATATAAATTGCTAGTATGTAAAAGTTTATCCACTTGAGCTTTGATTTTAGCATTAAATTTAGCATGATTATATCCTAAAGCACAAACACCTATACCACTTGAAAAATCAAGATATTTTTTAGCCTTATCATCAAAAAGATAAACCCCCTGCCCTTTTTCTAAAACTATATCAAAACGCTTATAAGTAGGGACAATATGACTTTGTTCTTTATAATCCATTTTCATCCTTTAACCCACCAAAGTGCCTATACCTTCATCAGTAAAAAACTCAAGCAATAAAGAATGCTTCACGCGTCCATCTAAAATATGCACCTTTGTAACTCCATTTTCACAAGCATCAATACAGGATTTTAATTTTACATGCATACCACCTTCTATTTTAGGAGCTAAAATTTTAGCTTGTTCAAGGCTAATTTTAGAAATCAAAGAATTTTTATCACTAAAATCCTCATAAAGCCCTGCGGTATCGGTTAAAAAAGCAAGTTTTTCAGCCCTTAAAGCCTTGGCGATCGCACAAGCTACGTCATCAGCGTTAATATTATAAGTATTAAAATCCTCATCCATGCCAATAGGAGCAATGATAGGTAAAAAATCTTTCTCTAAAAGCTCTTCTAAAATTTTCGAATTTACCTTTTGTATCGTGCCAACAAAAGCTAAATTTTCATCTTTTTTCACACATTCTAAAAGCGCGCCATCTTTACCACAAAGCCCTATGGCTTTAACTCCTAAATTTTGCAAACTATGGACTAAATTTTTATTGATATGATTTAAAACCATGCTGGCTACTTCAGTAGTGGCTTTATCACTAACCCTAAGACCGTTTTTAAACTCACTCTTTACGCCTAATTTTTCACACATAGCAGAAATATCTTTTCCCCCACCATGTACAATAATAGGCTTTAAACCCACGAGTTTTAAAAGAGCTATATCTTGCATCACACAATGCTTTAGCTCTTCATTTTCCATAGCTGATCCGCCGTATTTTATAAGTATAATCTTAGAATTAAATTTGCGTATATAAGGCAAAGCTTCGATTAAGACATTAGCTTTTTCTAAATATTTTTGCATGATCATTCCTTAAGCATTAAAGCTAGTTTGATTATACTCATTTAAAGAAAGATCGTAATAATTCGCATCTTCTCTTAAAGCAAAACCATAATGTTTCCAAAACTCATTGCCTAAATCATTGTTTTTAAAAGCGATCAGGGCGATTTTATTGATTTTTTGAGCTTTTAAAGCCTCAAGACAAAATTTTGTCATCTCGTGCGCTATGCCCTTTTTTCTATGATCTTTATGTACACATACATGATAAAATCCTCCTGTGCGTCCATCATGCCCACAAAGTATACTTCCTACAATTTCTTCATCAATCACTGCTACAACGCTAAGATTTGGGTTTCTATCTAAAAAATTTTCTATATTTTCTTTGCTATCATCAATGCTTCTTATCCCAAAGCCTTTTATCTCACACCAAAGCTTATAAACGGCTTCATAATCGCTTTTTTGCATAGCTCGTATTAACATTTTTATCCTTTACAAATTTGCAAAGAATTTAAGTCCTTCATCTTCATCAAAATCAAACATTAAATTCATATTTTGAACAGCTTGTCCTGCTGCACCTTTGATTAAATTATCAATAGCACCAAGCACAATAACACGCTTTGTGCGTTGATCTACACTAAAATTTATATCCGCAAAATTGCTTGATTTAACCCACCGAGTCTGCGGAAGCGACTGCGGCGGTAAAAGCCTTATGAATTTATTGTTTTGATAGTATTTTGTATAAATATCGCGTATATCTTGTTCTTGCAAATCCTCTTTTAAATTTGCATAAGCACTGATTAAAATTCCTCTTTGCATAGACACAAGATGAGGGGTAAATTGTAGAGTGATTTTCTTTTTGGCTGCATAGCTTAAATGCTCTTCAATTTCAGGAGTATGGCGATGCAAAGCTAAATTATAAGCTTTGATATTTTCATTAACTTCACAAAAAAGATTTTCCACCTTTGCACTTCTTCCTGCTCCACTTACTCCACTTTTTGCATCAATAATAACTGAGCTAAAATCAATGATCTTTTCTTTAAAAAGCGGATAAAGACTTAAGATAGAACAAGTGGTATAACAACCTGGATTTGCCACTAAACTTGCTTTTTTTATCTCTTCTTTATAAAGCTCACAAAGTCCATAAACCGCATTTTGCAAAAGCTCTTGATTAGGATGAGTGAATTTATACCAAAGCTCATAATCTTTAGGATTTTTAAGACGAAAATCCGCGCTTAAATCAATGATTTTCATCTTTTTTAATAAATTCTCATTTAAAAGTTTAGCGCTAAATTCATGCGGAGTAGCCAAAAACAAAAGATCAAGTTCAAGTTCATCTAAATTTTTATTTTCAAAACATAAATTTAAAGGGGTGTTAGGATAAAGATCTTGATAATTTTGCCCCACGCTAGAACTCGAACCCAAATAAGAAATTTCAACTTTGGGATGATTAAGCAAAATGCGAACAAGCTCATTGCCTGCATAACCACTCGCTCCTAAAATCCCAACTTTTATTTTCATCTTTATCCTTCAAATGTAAAAGCAAGTATTATAAACAAAAAAAGTTAAAATTTTTAACTATTATTCTCTTCAACCTTATCTTTATTGCTCGAAAATCAAAACATCTGAAAAAATAAAATTAATTTAATCATGTAAAAATAAAAAATAATTTTAGCAACAAAAATTTAATTTTTAACTAAAATATAAAGTTGTTCATGAAGATGGATATTACGATTTTTAAGATTGCGAGAAGCTCTAAAAGTATTATATTTTTGTTCTAAAATCCGGCATTTTCCAAGAGTACTTAAACGCTTTAAAAAAATTTCTTTTTTTACAAAACCTTCACAATTATAAGAAAGTAAAATCACTCTTGCTTTTAAATCATTAATAAGTTCAAATAAAGCATCTTGGGCAAATTTTGACTTATTAAAAGTACTGCGGTTCCAATCCTTTGGAATGCCACTGATTTTAGAAATTTCTTCAGGTTTTTTATAATTTGCAATTAAATTTAGCATAAAATAATTAGAACTATAAGGGTGCTGATTATAAGGGGGGTCAAGATACGCTACATCAAAAAAATCAAGTTCTTTTGCAAGCATATTTGCATCCTTTTGCATCACTTCAAATTCACAAGAAAAATTTGAAAAAATAGGCATTTTAAGCTCTATTTCTCCTTTAATGCGTTTAAGTGCATTTTGTCCTTCGCCACCAAATTTTCCGATGCCATCCTTACCCTTATAAAAACCCTTAAAAACCCCACTAGTATTTGAATGCACACTGGCTTCATAAATCAAAGGCGCTATAAAAAAATGTTTTAATTCTTGTGGAATTTCATTTTCAATTTTTGCTCTAACACTATCTAAATAACAAGCGTTTTTGTATGTATAAAAAACCCTTTCATTTGCTTTTATATTTAAATCATCTTTTGGGGCATAAAGCTTAGCTAAAAAACCTTCTTTAAGCTCTAAATTTTTTAACAATTTTTCATAATAATATTTAATATCTTTTTCTAAATCATCATTTAAATTACTCAAATAGCACTCATTTATTATTCTTGAATAATCTTCTAAATCATTTGCTAGAATGTAATTTGAATGCGATTTTGCAAAGCGACTTACAATACCAGAACCACTGAAAATATCGCAAAAAGAAAGCTTATCTTTTTTTAAATGCTCTTTTGCAAATACGAAACCTTGACTTAAAAAATCAAGCAAAGAACGCTTATTGCCTAAATAAGTTATAATTTGTTCTTTTAAATAAAGCAAGTTTTCTTTCATAATCTTTTCCATTAAAAAATATAATATCTTAAAGAAGTTTCTGCGATTTCTTTCATTATTTCAAACATTTCATTAACTTCCCATTTTTCTTCTCTAAAATACATACTAACAGGTGAAAAATAATTATGGTCGCTATTTCCATCAGCTTTAAAAATATAGGTTTTATTAAGATAATAAAACTCATTTAAAACATTTAATTTAGCCAAAACCGTTTTTTCATCACTAGCAAAATCACAACCCCAGCCAAAACAAACAAAAGGTGTTATTTTCTCGTGATTTAACATAGCTTTTATTCCAGTTAAGTTTTTTCCTAGTCTTTCTATTGCATTACCTGTTGCTTGCTTATTTTTACCTTGCTTTGTACGAATATCATTTGTACCTTGTCGTTTAGCTTCTGTTATTAATAATATTTTTTTAAATTTTTTATCATCTTTTTTTCTTAAAAATAAAACTCCACCATCAGGCTTAATTTTATTTTCAAAAAAACTACTATCAAACTCAGCTCTAATCTTGCTTAATTTTATATTTTCAATCATAAAAGAAATTTCTATTTGTTTTTTAATTTCAAAATAGTAATTTCCTTCTATAAAATTACTTACCCCTCCACCATTTGCAAACCTATTTTCTAAATACTCTTTTGTTTGCTGCATAGCTAAATCAATATTCAAATCATCAGATTTAGAATATTGATTTTTAGCTAAGTGTTGATTTTTATTTTGCATTAAAGCTTGTCTTGGCATAAAAACTCCATTAAGCCTTTTTAGGAGTAACAAGCATATTTACATAACGACCTTCAAAATTTGGCTCTTTGTCACGATTAGCTTCATTTTCTATCATAGTCCAAATTTTTTCAAGCAAAGCTACACCTGCTTCAGGAGTTGCCATTTCACGTCCTTTTAAGAACACACGAAATCTCACATGCTTACCTTGTTCTAAAAATTCTAAAGCATGTTTTACCTTGTAGTTAATATCATTTTGAGCAATTTTTACAGAAAGTTTGATTTCTTTTATATCAATCACTTTTTGTTTTTTCTTTGCTTCTTTTTGTTTTTTCTCTTGTTGATAACGGAATTTACCATAGTCCATGATCTTGCAAACAGGTGGCTTAGCATCTGCAGCTATCATTACAAGATCAAGTCCTAAACGATTTGCAATTTCTAAAGCTTCATCACTACTGATAATACCATAAACTTTGCCATCATCGCCAACACATCTGATTTCATCCGCTCTTATTTCTTCATTGAGCAATACTTCTTTTTCTTTACTCAAAAGTGTACCTCACTCATTTTCTCCTTAACTAATTTAATAAATTCGTCCAAGCTAAGATTTTTTTGTTCTTTAGCTCTTCTATCTCTTAAAGCAACGCTACGCTTTGCCACCTCATCATCGCCTAAAACTAAAATCATAGGTAATTTTTGTTTTTCAGCGATACGAATTTTCTTACTTAAGCTCTCATTTTTTTCATACACCTCGCTATCGATATTAAGCTCTAATAATTCTTTTTGAATTTCTTTTGCGTAAGCAATATGTGCTTCGCCTATTGGCACTATACCCACCGCAGTTGGTGCGATAAAAAATGGAAACTCACCCGCACAATGCTCGGTTAAAATTCCTATAAATCTTTCAAAAGAACCTAAAATCGCACGATGCAACATTACAGGTTGTTTTTTTTCATTATCACTATCAGTGTATTCAAGTTTAAAACGACTTGGCAGGTTAAAATCTACTTGTATGGTTCCGCATTGCCACTTTCTTTTTAAAGCATCGGTGATTTTAATATCAATCTTTGGCCCATAAAAAGCTCCGCCACCTTCATCAATACCGTATTTTAAACCTTGTTCATCTAAAGCTTCTTTTAAAGCCTTAGTCGCTATTTCCCAAATTTCATCATCACCTATGGCTTTTTCAGGTTTAGTTGAAATTTCCATTTCATAGCTAAAATCAAATAATTTCATCAAATTATCCACAAAAGCTAAAATTTCTAAAACCTGCTCTTTAATCTGACTTGGCATACAAAAAATATGTGCATCATCTTGAGTGAATTCTCTCACTCTAAAAAGTCCATGCAAAACCCCACTTTTTTCATGACGATGCACCACGCCGTATTCAAAAAATTTCAAAGGCAAATCACGATAACTTCTTACATCACTTTGATAAATTTTAATATGCCCCACACAGTTCATAGGCTTAATGCCATATTCTTGTTCATCAATTTGTGTAAAATACATATTTTCTTTATAGTTTGCATAATGCCCGCTGATTTTCCATGCATCTGCTTTTAAAAGTTCAGGCCCGCGCACAGGTTCATAACCACGTAAACGATGAATTTTATAAAGCATATGTTCAAGTTTAGATCTAAGTCTTGCACCATTACTCAACCAAATAGGAAGACCTCCTCCGATCTCATCATCAAAAGTAAAAAGTTTAAGCTCTGTTCCAAGCTTTCTATGATCGCGTTTTTTAGCTTCTTCGATAATGGTTAAATACTCTTTTAAACTTTCCTTATCTGCAAAAGCAGTCCCATAAATTCGAGTAAGCATTTCTCTTTTTTCATCACCACCCAAATACGCTCCTGCAACACGAGTGAGTTTAAAAAAGCGTAAAAATTTCGTATTTGGCACATGAGGACCACGACACAAATCTTCAAATTCACCTTGCTTATAAATACTTACAGCTCCATCAGGAATACGCAATAAAACTTCTTGTTTTAAATCATCATTTTGAAATTTAGCCAAAGCTTCGTTTTTTGTGATTTCATATTTTGAAATTTCAATCTTTGCTTCAGCAAGTTCTTTCATCTTTTTTTCAATTTTTACTAAATCTTCTTCGCCGATCTTACTTTCTACACGAAAATCATAATAAAATCCATCTTCTATAACAGGACCAACGAAAAATTTAGCTTCAGGATACAAATTCTTAATCGCCTGTGCCATTAAATGCGCACAAGAATGACGGATTACCTCTAAACTTTCTTTAGAATTATCAAAATAAATTTCTTTTAAATTTGTATTTTTCACACTTTGAGAGTCAATTATTGTCTCATTGTCCAAATACGCAATAACTTCTTTTTCCATATTTTTAACCCTTTGTCGCTCACTTACCCTGTGAGTGTTTATAAAGTTCTAATTTTAACTTTCTAAGACTTAATTATTTTTGAAATTCAGCTTATTTTTAAAAAAATCTTAGAATAAGTTTAATATTTATTTATAGCTTAAATTCACTTCCAGCATTTAAAATCCCACTATAATACAAATAAAAGAAAACAAATCCTAAAATAATACGATAAATTCCAAAAGGGATAAAGTCGAATTTAGAAATAAATTTTAAGAAAAATTTTATAACTAAAACCGCAACAACAAAAGCAGTGATAAAACCTATGCCTAAAGGAATTAAAGAATTTGCATTACTCAGTAATTCAGGCTCTTTATAAATACTATAAGCTGTAGCAATAATCATCGTTGGAATGGCAAGTAAAAAACTAAACTCAGCAGCCACTTTTCTATTAAATCCTAACAAAAGCCCGCCAATAATACTTGCTCCACTCCTTGAAGTGCCAGGAATCATGGCCAAAGATTGAAAAATACCTATACAAAAAGCTTGTTTAAAACTTATTTCTTCTAAGGAATTGATATGATATTGTTTATTTTTGTGCGCAAGTTCTATAAGAATAAGCACAACACCACCAAAAATGAGCATTCCAACCACAACCCAACCATTAAATAAAGCATTTAAGTATTTTGCCACAAAAAGCCCTATAACTCCAGTAGGAAAAAATCCCACTGCAAGTTTTAACCAAATATCAAGCCCTTGAAACAATTTACGCCAAAATACAAAAATTACCGCCAAAATAGAACCAAGCTGGATAATAATCAAAAAACTTTTCCAAAACTCATCTATATCAATACCTAAAATAGTCGTACCTAAAATCATATGTCCTGTTGAAGAAACAGGTAAAAACTCAGTCAGACCTTCTATAATTCCAAGTATTAAAGCATATAAATTTTCCATTTTAATCCTTGAATGATAATTGCAAAAGAAAAATTATATCAGAATGGATTAAATGGGGTTTTAACCCCAAAAATTAAGCATCTTTTTTAACAATACGCTTAATAAAATATAATACAACTCCCACAAAAAAGATAAGTGCGAAAAGCTCGCTATCATGAAAATTTACTAAATTTAAAGCTAAAGGATTTTCACTACCACCCATACTTACTGAAAATACAGTAATTCCTGCGATAATTACCCCAAAAATACTTTCACCCACTATAAGCCCTGAAGCAAAAAGCGTGCCTCTTTGCTCACAACTTGCAAGTTTTTCTTCTTTATGAGAATTTTTTGCATATTTTTTAGTCAAGTATTGCATTACAATATATTTTAAAATTCCGCCTATAACTAAAGGTATATTTACAGCAGGCGGAAGGTAAATACCTATTCCAACAGCTAAAGGCGGCAAAGACATTTTCTGTGTTCTTCTTAAAATTTTATCTATAATAATCATTAAAATTCCTACAAATACACCAAAAGCCATATAACCCCACTCTATATTGTGATGAAAAATTCCTTGAGCGATAGTACTCATTAAATTCGCTTGCGGTGCTGCTAAAGCCGATGAAGCATCCATACCTTCTCTTGGTATTGCTCCAACAAAACCATAGGCTTGATAAAGCAAATTTAAAACAGGAACTATAGCCAAAGCACCAAAAACACAGCCTACAAGTAAAGCAACTTGTTGCTTCCAAGGAGTAGCTCCGACTAAATGTCCTGTCTTTAAATCTTGTAAATTATCATTCGAAATAGCAGCTGTAGCCAAAATAACACTAGTAGTAAAAATAGCTAATGCTACTGCAAATTTAGAAAGCATAGGATCTTGAAAAAGTTCCACACCTAAAACCAAAAAAACAATAGAAGAAATAATAACACCAATAAGCCCAATTCCAGAAATAGGACTAGAAGAAGATCCTACAAGTCCTGCCATATATCCGCAAGCTGCTGCAACAAAAAAACCTATTAAAACAGAAACTAAAGTTCCAATAAATGAAAATAGCATTTGATAATAAATACTTAAGTTAGCATCTTCAACAAAACTATAAAAAGTAATAAATAAACCCACAACCATTAAAACAAAAAGTATAAAAATACTTTTTAAAGAAAGATCTATATTTGTTCTTTCATTTTTTTCTTGATTAGTAATTTTAACATTTTTAACAATTTCTTTAATACCTTCAATAACGGGTTTTAAAAGTTCTATTAAAGTCCAAAGCGCTGCTATAGCAATAGCTCCTGTTCCTATAAGCCTTACTTTAGAACTCCATACACTAGAAGCTAAATCTACGGCATTTTTTGCACTATCGAATTCAAAATTTGAAAGATAAGGAGTAAAAATACCCCAAGCTAAAAACATACCTACAAAAAGAGCTATAGCACCTGCTAAACCAACTAAATAACCCGCTCCTAAAAGTGCCAAAGAATATCCCATAGAAAAACCAAAAACCATTTTATTCCAAATAAAAGCAAAATTACTCTCACTTGCAGCGAGTTTAAAACCATTGGTTAATAAACTAAAAATAGCAGCTATAAAAGAGCCTAATGCTATTTCTTTAATACCTTGTTTTCCTTTTTTATTGCTCTGATCTTTATTAGCTACTTTTAAAATTTCAGCTGCGGCCCTACCTTCAGGATAAGCAAGTTTGCTTTCAACCACCATAGCCCTTCTTAATGGTATAGTAAAAAGCACTCCAAGTCCGCCACCACAAAGACATATCATAAAAGTTTGCCAAAGTGGAAATTCACTCCAATACCCACACATAAAAAGCCCTGGGATAACAAAAATAACTGATGATAAAGTTCCTGCTGCTGAAGCTTGAGTTTGAACCATATTATTTTCTAAAATATTTGAAGTCTTAAAAAGACTCAAAACCGCCATGGAGATGACCACAGCTGGAATTGATGATGAAAAAGTAAGTCCCACTTTTAACCCCAAATATACATTTGAAGCTGTAAAAATAATGGTTAAAATACTTCCCAAAATCAAACCCCTTAAGGTAAGTTCTGGTAAATTTTGTTTTTTGTACATCATTTCTCCGTTTTAAAATTTACTTTCAACTTAAAAAATATTCTTATAAGTTTAAATTTATAATTTTTCTCTAAAGAAAAATAAAATAATACAAAAAAACGCTTATATTTTTATAAATTTTTGACTCAAAAATATCATAAAACAATGAACCAATCATTGAAAAATCAAAAGTTCTTTTATTTTAATTATATTATCCCAGCTACCTCAGCAAAAATCAAGCAAATAATACTTATACCCCATATATAAAAAAAGCTTCTTTTGATATGATCTTTAATATTAACCTCTGCTAAACCACAACCTAGCAAAGTTGCAGGCACAACAGGAGAAATAAATGTCGCACAATTTCTTGCTATCACCATGATAATAGCTATAGTCAAAGGTTCAGCACCAAAAGCCTTAGTTACACTCAAAACTATAGGCATCACTCCATAAAAATAAGAATCTGTACAAAAAATAATTGCCATTGGAACAGCCAATATCCCTACCATCAAAGGAATATAAGCACCTAAATAATCTGGAACAAAATTTAAAATCAAAACACCCATTTTCTCCATAATACCACTTTTATCAAATACGCCTATTAATATCCCAGCACCAATTAAAGTAATATACATAAGCATTGCACCAGCACTTGCACGATCTAAAACTTTTTTAGCTATTTTTAAATTAGGATAATTAAGCGGTAAAATTATTGCAAGTCCTATCATAAAGCAAATATAACTAGGAAAAATGCCACTAATTAAAAGCCCAATAACCCCAATAGCTACAAGTAAATTTAACCAAAACCATTTTTCATTATGGTGTTCGCTTTTTTCTATATTTAAATTTATTCCCGACAAGTTACCTGCGCCTGCACCTCTTTTTATTTCTATCTTAGCAATCCAAATTGCCAAAAGAAGGGATAATACCAAACCTACAATCTGAATAGGTATAATATGGTGCCAAAGCAAATTTGCATCCATTCCTATATTAGTAGCCGCTCTTAAAGTAGGACCACCCCAAGGAATAACATTCATAACACCCATAGCCGAAGTAATAATCAATAACATTGAAGTCTTTCTTATACCTAAACGCTCATAAATAGGTAATAATGCAGGTATTACAATAAGAAAAGTAGAAGCACCTGAACCATCTAAATGTACAGCAGCAGCAATAAAAACAGTAAGAATGCAAACTTGATATACATTAGCTTTCATTTTTGATAAAAACGCATTTAAAATTTTAGTAAAAAAACCACTTGCATTTAAAACACTAAAAAAGAGTATAGAAAAAACAAACAAAGCTGCCGTATCCGTTACACTTTTGACTCCATCTTTAATAAAAGCAACCAATGTCTTAATATCAAAAACATCCCCTTTAACCTCTAAAGCTGCACCCACGCCAAAACCAAGCTGTTCAAGAATAAGTAAAATACAAGCTACACTAATACTTACACTTATAAAAGCTAATGCCGGAGTAGTATAATCTTTTAGCAAAAGCCAAACCATCAATCCTAATGAGAAAAAACCCAATAAAGCTAAAAAAATTTCCATATCCTATCCTTTTGTATCATTTTTATTCGATAATAAAATAGGATATTTTAAGTCCAACTTATATGTGTTTAATTTATAGCTTTTTGAAAAAAATATATTTTCTAATTGTAACCATTTTAAACAAGAATAAAAAAATAATTTTGAATTATCTTTGATAAAGTATTCACTCTTTTAAATTTACAACTAGAAGTAACGATGGTCAAAATATAATAAGTTGCATAATATTATCAAAACTAAAAAATCAAAATTTTTAACTTCACATTCACTTCACTTAAAAAGTTTATAATGTTATCACTTTACACTGAAGGAGAAATAATTATGAAAAAAAGTATTTTATTTGCATCAGCACTTTTAGCTAGCTCAATGCTTTTTGCAGATAGTCTAAAACTTGAAGGTACTATTGCACAAATTTATGATAACAATAAAACCTTGCTTATTGACTCTATTTATGGCGGACAAATGGCTATAAAAGTTCTACCAAATACCGAAATAGAAATGGATGATTGTGGTATTTTTGGAACAGATAAAGATGGAACTTTTAAAGATTTACAGGTTGGAAATTTTTTAGAAAGTAAAATTTCTTATGGAACACCTGCTACACCAAATACTCAAGCTATTCCAGTAGCTAGAAAAATTGAAATTCAATGTTATAAAAAAGCTTATTAATATAAATCCCTTAACAAGGGATTTATAAAATCATTCTTTGCTAAACTACATTCATTGCTCTTAAATAAAAATTTAAACTCTTTTTTAACAAGCAATTTATAAAATAACACTTATATTTTCATCTAAGGCAAATAATGAAAAAATCGATTTTTATTGTTTTTTGTTTTATATTAGGTTTTATTACTCATATATTTTATATAGGATACACTAACGAACTTTTATTTAATAAATTTATTAAAAATTGCAATCCTGATTATACAATTACAGATATTTACTTCAAAAAAGGTTTTTTAACCTCTAAAGGAAGTTTTACTTTAAATCACTCTCATACACAGCTTTCAACCAAAATCAACCTTAAATTTAATAATTATTTTTTCTTAAATAAAATTATAAAAGGAAATTTTACAAATCCTTTTGATTTTTTAGATGAAGTGTTAAAAAACAATAAATTAGGAACTTTTACTCTCAAATTACACGATAACAACTCTAAAATATTTCTAAATATTAAAGATATAAATTTAAGCAATGAAGGCGGAGATACCATCATAAACGGCGGATATATTGAAGCTTTAATGAGTAAAAATTTAGAAATTAAAAACATTAAAATACATTTTGATATGATTGATTTTTCTCAATTTTATACTAAATTTGTATTACAAAATTTAAATTACGAACAATTTTTTAACAATCCTGTACAATTTTATGAGTTAAATTTATTTAGCGATAGCCAACAAGAGATCAACTTTGATTATCTTGTGCTAGATAACAATAAAATCAATTCTTTTTATAGCAAAAACCAAGTAAATTTTAATGAAGAAAATTCAACAATAAACTTAAACATACAAGGAAAATCCAATGAAATTGATATTGATCTTAAATCTTTATTGGGTCAGAATTTAAATTTTGACAAAACAAAATTTAATATAACCATAAATAAATTTCTTAACTCAAATTTCAATATCTCTCATTTTATTCAAAAAAATCTTGATCTAAAAATACAAAATTTAATTCTTGAAAAAAATAAACAAAATATCAGTCTACAAGGCAATTTAAATATTAACAACTCTTATCAAGTAAAATTACAAGTTATCAGTTCAGATGAGCCTGATGAAATTTTTCCTTGGACAAAGGATTATGGAGGTTTAAATCAATATTTTTTAAAAGAAAATAATAACTTTTTTCTAAATTTATCTTATGATAGCTTAGCCAATCCTCAGCTAAAAATTAATGGTAGTAAATTTTCAAATATGGATTTAAATTAATGAGCCTAGCTTTGACCTTTCGCCCTAAAAATTTTGATGATATTTTAGGACAATACGAGCTTATAGAAATTTTCAAAAAATTTACTGCTTTACAAAAACTTCCTCATAGTATTTTTTTTGGAACAGCAGGTTCTGGAAAAACAACTTTTGCTAGAGTTGTAGCAAAAGAATTTGGCTTAGATTTTTATGAATTTGATGGAGGAAATTTTAAACTCGAAGAACTAAGAAAAATTTTAGACAATTATAAAAATAGTCTTTATAAGCCTTTAATTTTTATTGATGAAATTCACCGCCTTAGCAAAACCCAACAAGAAATGCTTTTAATTCCTATGGAAAATTACCGTTTAATTTTAATCGGTGCAAGCACTGAAAATCCCTATTTTGTTTTAAGTTCTGGTATAAGAAGTCGTTCCATGCTTTTCGAATTTAAATCTTTAGGGGTAAAGGAACTTGAAACTTTACTCTTGCGTGTACAAGAAAAAATGAAATTTAGTATTGATAAAGAAGCTAAAGATTTTCTACTTAAAAGCGCTGATGCAAGAGCTATGCTAAATTTGCTTGAATTTGTCTTGGTTTTAGATGAAAAACATATCAGTCTTGAAAATCTTAAAAAACTTCGCAACAGCATAAATAGTGAAGGTGTTAGCTCAAAAGATACACATTATATTTTAGCAAGTGCAATGATAAAAAGTTTGCGCGGAAGTGACGTTGATGCAGCTATTTATTATCTTGCAAGACTTATTGATGCAGGAGAAAGTGCGGATTTTATCGCTAGGCGTTTAGTGATTTTTTCAAGTGAAGATATCGGAAATGCCGATCCAAATGCTTTAAATTTAGCAGTTTCGACTCTAGAAGCTGTTAAAAATATAGGTTATCCTGAAGCAAGAATTATCCTAGCCCAATGCGTAGTTTATTTAGCAAGCACAATCAAATCCAATGCAAGCTACAAAGCTATCAATGAAGCTTTAAACTATGTAAAAAATAATGAAGCTTTAGAAATACCTAATTATCTTAACAACAATCATCAAGAAAAACAAAACTATCTTTATCCACATGATTTTGGTGGCTGGGTAGAGCAAAAATATCTTAGTAAAAATTTAAAATTTTATCATAGCAAGGGCTTAGGAGAAGAAGCAAAATTGTTAGATAATTTATATAAATTAAAAAACTATAAAGCTTAATTTTATTATTTAAAATTTACAAAATAAATGCTAAAATCAATATTTTATTTTCAAGGAAAAAGATGATTAAAATAGGAATTTATGGCGCTAAAGGACGAATGGGAAAACAGATTGAAGAATGTTTAAAAAGCGAAACACAAGTACAAATTTCGATACTTTATGATAAGGGTGGAAATTTAGAAGAGCTTTTTGAAAAAAGCGATGTGATTATTGATTTTTCTTCCCCAAGTGGAACTCATGAGCTTTTAAATTATGCAAGAACTATGCCTAAACCTTTGGTAATAGGTACAACAGGCCTTGATGAGAAAATTTTACATTTAATGCAAAGTGCTAGTGAAGTAATGCCGATTTTTTACGCGACCAATATGTCTTTAGGTGTTGCGGTTTTAAACTATCTTGCTAGTAAAGCCAGTCAAATGCTAAGAAATTTTGATATAGAAATTTTAGAAATGCATCATCGCCATAAAAAAGATGCACCAAGTGGTACAGCTATGACTTTAGCTCAAAGTGTAGCAAAAGCTAGAAATTTAGAACTTGAAAAAGTAAGAGTAAGTGGAAGAGATGGCATCATAGGTGAAAGAAGCAAAGATGAAATTACTGTAATGAGTTTAAGGGGTGGCGATATAGTAGGACGCCATACAGTAGGTTTTTATGAAGATGGTGAGTTTTTAGAACTTAATCATACCGCTACTTCAAGGGCAACTTTTGCTAAAGGTGCGATTAAAATCGCTATTTGGCTTAGTAAGCAAGAAGCAAAAATGTATTCAATCAATGATTTTTTAGGAATTTAAAATGTGTGCAGTTGTAGGAGTTATCAATTCAAAAAATGCTAGCACTTATGCGTATTATGCGCTTTTTGCTATGCAACACCGTGGGCAAGAAGCAAGTGGTATTAGTGTGAGTAATGGTAAAAATATTAAGACTATTAAAGCCAAAGGTGAAGTGAGTCAAATTTTTAATCCCGATAATCTAAAAACTTTAGAAGGTGAAATCGCTATAGGGCATAATCGCTATTCTACAGCAGGAAATTCAAGTTTAAATGACGCTCAGCCCATAGCAGCTACTTCGGTTTTAGGTGATATTGCTTTAGCGCATAATGGAAATTTGGTCAATAAAGAAGAAGTAAGATCAAGACTTATTCAAGATGGGGCTATTTTTCAAACCAATATGGACACAGAAAATGTTGTTCATCTTATCGCAAGAAGTAAGCAAGAAAGTCTAAAAGATAGATTTATTGAGAGTTTAAAAGAATGTATAGGAGCTTATTGTTTTGTTTTAGCAAGCAAAGATAAACTTTATATTGTAAGAGATCCTCATGGGGTACGTCCTTTGTCTTTAGGACGTTTAAAAGATGGAGGCTATATAGTTGCTAGTGAAACTTGTGCTTTTGATCTTATAGAGGCTGAATTTATTCGCGATGTTAAACCAGGGGAAATGCTTATTTTTACTCAGGGAAATGATAAATTTGAAAGCATAGAACTTTTTTTTCAAACTCCTAGAATTTGCGCTTTTGAATACATTTATTTTGCTAGACCTGATAGCATAGTAGAAGGTAAAAGCGTGTATGAAGTGCGTAAAAAAATGGGCGAAGCTTTAGCTAAAAAATTTGCTTATAAAGCAGACTTTGTCGTGCCTGTGCCAGATAGTGGAGTAAGTGCAGCTATAGGTTTTGCTCAATATTTACAAATCCCTCTTGAAATGGCAATAGTAAGAAATCATTATGTAGGAAGAACTTTTATAGAGCCAACTCAAGAGCTTAGAAATTTAAAAGTAAAATTAAAGCTTAACCCTATGCGTAAAGTTTTAGAAGGCAAAGAAATCGTAGTCATTGATGATAGCTTGGTGCGTGGCACTACTTCTAAAAAAATAATTTCCTTACTTCGTGCTGCAGGAGCGAGCAAAATCCATCTTGCCATAGCTTGTCCTGAGATCAAATTTCCTGATACTTACGGTATAGATACTCCAACTTTTGAAGAACTTATCAGCGCAAATAAAAATGCTGAAGAAGTGCGTGAATATGTAGAAGCTGATACGCTAAGTTTTTTAAGCATAGAAGAGCTAACTCAAAGCATAGGCAATGAAAGAAAATATTCTTTAATCAGTTTTGATGGAGATTATTTTATCAAATAATTTTATTTTAAATTAGGATTAGGCAAGGTTGCACTTGCACTTCCTACATTTATATTTTGAGTTGGTGGCAAAGGAGTATTTGGCGTATCAATTTGACTCAAGAGCTCTAAAGTTTGGTTAAATTCAAAGCTTTCCTCAGGGTTTTGTCCTAAGAATTTTTGCATAAATTCTTTTTTAGAAATAGCTTCATCAAGTTCTTTATCACTTCCTTTTTGATAAGCACCAATGCGAAGCAGTACTTCATTTTCTTTTAAAAGCGAGTTTAAACGCTTAAATTTTCTTGCCCAAAGTTTGTGTTCAGGACTTATAATATCACTCATTACCCTTGAAGCAGAGTTTTGTATATTAATAGGAGGATAAATTCCAAAGTCTGTTAATTCACGACTTAAAACAATGTGTCCATCTAAGATAGAACGACTTTGATCGGCGATTGGATCGCTCATATCATCTCCATCTACTAAAACGGTAAAAAAGGCTGTTATAGTGCCTTTACCTTCTTCTTTACCCGTTCTTTCCATGAGTTGAGGCAAAAGACTTAAAACGCTTGGCGGATAACCTTTGGTTGTAGGAGGCTCCCCAAGAGCTAGTCCAATTTCTCTTTGCGCCATAGCAAAACGCGTTACACTATCCATGATAAAAAGTACATCTTTACCTTGTTCTTTAAAATATTCTGCCACACTCATTGCACAAAAAGCACCGTATTTACGCATCAAAGCACTATCATCACTTGTAGCAACAATAATCACTGTATCATCGAGCTTTCCACCTAAATTTTTTTGTATAAATTCAGGAATTTCACGCCCCCTTTCTCCTATGAGAGCCACTACTTTTATAGGAGCTTTGGAATTTTTAACTATCATTCCCATAAGAGTGGATTTTCCTACCCCGCTTCCTGCAAAAATACCAAGTTTTTGTCCTACACCACAAGTTAAAAGCGCGTCTATGGTTTTAACACCCACGGGAAAAACTTCTTCTATAAGCCCTCTTTTCATCGCATCAATAGGTGCACGCATTATAGGCATATATTTACTTACTTCTATAGCTCCTTTACCATCTTTTGGGCGCATAAAAGGATCTACCACTCTGCCTAAAAGTTCATCGCTAACGCCTATTTGCATACCTGCATCACTTATGAAAGCACGATCGCCTATTTTAAAACCTTCTATAAAAGAAAAAGGACTTAAATAGCTAAATTGTTCTTTAATTTCTACGACCATAGCTAGAGTGTTTAAATTTTCATTTTCATTGGAAACTAACTTCACTATATCTCCAACCCCTGTTTTAAGCCCACGAATTTCTATACTCGTAGCAGAAATTTTTGTAATCTCTCCAAAAATAGCACTTAAATTTTCTTTACCAAGTTTTGATCGTAGTTTTTCAAGATTCATTAAAATCTTACCTGTTTAGCAGAGTTTATGAGAGAAAAAAATTCCTCTCTAGTTTTTTCATTTTTCAAGAAAATTCCACGCAAAGCTGAAGTTGTAGTGGTGGAATTAGCTTTTTGTACTCCACGCATTTCAACACACATATGTCTTGCTTCTATGACTACGCCAACACCTTTGGCATCGACATTTTCCATTAAAGCTTGTGCGATTTGTTCGGTAAGTTGTTCTTGAATTTGAAGTCTTCTTGCAAACACCTCTACAAGGCGTGGAATTTTGCTTAAACCTACTACTTTCTTATTAGGAATATAGGCTACATGAGCACGCCCAAAAAAAGGTAAAAGATGATGTTCGCAAAGACTATAAAATTCTATATCACGCACCAAAACCATTTCATTATTAGAGCTTTCAAATAAAGCATTATTTAAAATTTCTTTGACATTTTGCGTATAACCACTGGTAAGAAATTCATAAGCTTTAAAAACACGATTTGGTGTTTTAATAAGCCCTTCACGATTTGGATTTTCTCCTATAATTTCAAGCATGGTTTTAACACAATCTTCAAATTTTTTTTGCAAATTTTTCTCCAAAAAATATTTTTATATTTTAATAATAATGTAATATTGCAATTTTATCATAAATTACTTTAAAATTTTATGCAAGTAATAAGGAAAAATTTGCTATCATTGAAAGCAAATTTTATTTTATAAGGAAAAAACTATGGAAGTAAAGGCAAAGCAACTAGATTCTGTTAATGCGACTGCTAGTGTAAAAATTCCTTCAGGAATGATCAAAAGTGAAGTAGAAAATTTAGCAAAAAAAGCTTCTAAAAGTGTAAAAATGGACGGTTTTAGACCAGGAAAAGTTCCTGTAAGTGCTGTACTTAAAAGATATGAAAGAGAACTCACTCAAGATGCAGAACAAAATCTTTTTAAATCCTCTGTAAATAGTGCTTTACAAGAACTTAAAAAAGAAAGTAAAGAGCTTGTAGGTGAGCCATATTTTGAAAAATTTGATCGTAAAGATGGAGAAATTATTGCTGAGTTAATACTTTCTTTTAAACCTGAAATTAAACTTGATGGTTATGAAAAACTTATCCCTGAATATCAAACTCCAAAAGTAAGTAAAAAAGAAATTGATGAGAAAAAAGATGAACTTTTAAAGCGTTTTGCTACTCCTGAAGCTATAAAAACAAAAAGAGCTTTAAAAGAAGGTGATTTTGCAAAATTTGATTTTGAAGGTTTTGTAGATGATAAAGCTTTTGAAGGTGGTAAAGCTGAAAATTATGTTTTAGAAATTGGTTCTAAGCAATTTATTCCAGGTTTTGAAGATGGTATGGTAGGAATGAAAATAGGTGAAGAAAAAGATATCAAAGTAACTTTCCCTAAAGAATACGGTGCGACGCATTTAGCGGGTAAAGATGCAGTATTTAAAGTAAAACTACATGAAATTCAAGAACTTAAAATTCCAGAACTTGATGATGAAATGCTTAAAAAACTTTTACCAGGAGAAGAAAAAGCTAGTGTTGAAGTTTTAGATGAAAAATTAAAAGAGCAAATCAAAAATGAAAAACTTTTTAAACTTGTAAATGATGAATTAAAAGGCAAATTTGCAGATGCTTTGATTGAAAAATATAATTTTGATTTACCTAAAGGCATAGTAGAACAAGAAACTGATATGCAAATGCGTGCGGCTTTTAATACTTTTAGCGAAAAAGAAATTGAAGAGCTTAAAGCAAGTAAAGAAAAATACCAAGAAAAACGTGATTCTTTTAAAGAAGAAGCGCAAAAAAGTGTAAAACTTACTTTTATTATTGATGAGCTTGCAAAATTGCGTAAGATTGAAGTAAATGATCAAGAATTGATTCAAGCGATTTATTTTGAAGCATATCGCTATGGTATGAATCCAAAAGAGCATTTAGAAAACTATAAAAAACAAGGAGCTTTACCTGCTGTGAAAATGGCTTTAATTGAAGAAAAACTTTTTAATGATATTTTTATGCCAAAAACAGAAAAATCGGAAAAAGCGAGCAAAAAAGAGAAAGAAGATAAATAATGTTTATTCCTTATGTTATTGAAAAATCTAGTCGTGGTGAAAGAAGTTATGACATTTATTCACGCCTTTTAAAAGATAGAATTATTATGTTAAGTGGTGAAATTCATGATGAACTTGCCGCTTCTATCGTAGCACAACTTCTTTTTTTAGAAGCTGAAGATCCTACGAAAGATATTTATCTTTATATCAATTCTCCAGGTGGTGTAATTACAAGTGGTTTTAGCATTTATGATACTATGAACTATATCAAACCTGATGTTTGTACGATTTGTATAGGACAAGCTGCTTCTATGGGAGCATTTTTGCTTAGTTGTGGCGCAGAAGGAAAACGTTTTGCTTTGCCTAATTCACGTATTATGATTCATCAACCTTTAGGTGGAGCTAGAGGTCAAGCCACAGATATTGAAATTCAAGCCAAAGAAATTTTAAGACTCAAAACTATACTTAATGATATTTTGGCAAAAAATACTAAGCAAAAAGTTGCAAAAATAGCAAAAGATACAGAAAGAGATTTTTTCATGTCAGCACAAGAAGCTAAAGAATATGGGCTGATTGATAAGGTTTTGGAAAAAAGTTTTAAATGATTTCTTTGGAGATCATTTAAAACAAAGGCTTTTTAATGGTTAGAAAAATTATCACTTATCCCAATCCTAGACTTTTTTTAAACTCTGAAATTGTAAATAAATTTGATACAAAACTTCACACCTTACTTGATGATATGTATGAAACTATGATAGCAAGTAATGGAGTAGGTTTAGCAGCTATTCAAGTGGATATTCCTTTGCGTGTTTTACTTGTGAATATTTTTAATGAAAATGATGAACAAAAAAAAGAAGATTTGCTAGAGATTATCAATCCTGAAATTATTCCTTTAGATGAAGAAATGATCACTTGCATAGAAGGATGTTTGAGTGTGCCAGATTTTTTTGAAGAAGTGAAACGCTATAATCATATCTTGCTTAAATATCAAGATCGCTTTGGAGAATTTAAAGAACTTGAAGCAAAAGGTTTTTTAGCTGTGGCTATTCAACACGAAAATGATCATTTAAATGGACATTTATTTATAGAAAAAATTTCCTTTGCCAAGCGTCAAAAATTCGATAAAGAATTTAAGAAAAAGAAGAAAAATCATAAAAAAGAGAAATGAAAAAACTAAAGTGCATAAGCTTTCATGAAGGCTTAGACATTATAGAGGTAGAATCCACTTTTACAAGAGGTTTGCCAAATTTAAGCATAGTAGGGCTTGCAAGTGCAGCGATTAAGGAAAGTGTCGAACGCATCAAAGCCACGCTTTTAAGTTGTGATTTTGCTTTTCCTGCTAAAAAAATTACTATCAATCTTAGTCCTTCAGGCATCCCAAAAAAGGGATCGCATTTTGATTTGGCTATCGCTTTATTAATTCTTTTGCAAAATGAAGAATTAGATGACTTTTTTGTAGTAGGAGAATTAGGACTTGATGGAAGTATTAAAAGTACAAATGAGCTTTTTTCTTTGCTTTTGTTTCTCTCTGCTAAAATTAAAAAAGCTAAAATCGTTGTTCCAAAAAGTATAGCGCAAAAAGCTTCCATGATACCAAATTTGGAGGTTTATGGACTTGAAAATTTAAATGAAGCAATAGAGTTTTTTAAAGAAAAAAATTATGAAAATTTTCGCTTTTCTCACAATCATCCTTTATTCGCAAGCCCTTTACAAATAGAAAATGAAATTTTTTTACAAAATATGGATTTTAAACTTGATTTTAAAGACATCAAAGGACAAGAAAAAGCCAAAAGAGCTTGTATGATAGCTGCTTTAGGTATGCATAATATCTTATTTGAAGGAAGTCCAGGAAGTGGTAAAAGTATGTGTGCTAAACGCCTTGTTTATATCATGCCTCCTCAAAGTTTAAGTGAAATTTTAATGCAAAATGCTTATATGTCTTTAGATTCAAAAGATTGTGAATTTACTAAAATTCGTGCTTTTCGTCATCCTCATCATACTTCTACAAGAGCAAGTATTTTTGGCGGAGGAACAAAAAATGCTAGAATTGGAGAAGTCGCACTTGCAAATGGTGGAGTATTGTTTTTTGATGAATTTCCACATTTTAACAAGCAAATCATAGAGAGTTTAAGAGAACCTTTGGAGGATCATAAAATTCATATTTCAAGAGTAAATTCTAAAATCACTTATGAAACAAAATTTAGCTTTATAGCTGCCCAAAATCCTTGTCCTTGCGGAAATTTATTTTCTAAAAATCTTTCTTGTGTTTGTAGTGAAAATGAGATTAAAAAATACAAAAATCACATTTCAGCTCCTATTATGGATAGGATTGATCTTTATGTAGCTATGGATGAGATCAGCAAGGATGATAAAACAAGTATAAGTTCTAAAGAAATGAGTGAAAAAATTTTACAAGCTTTTATTTTTGGTAAAAAACGAGGGCAAAAAGAATTTAATGGGAAATTAAAAGATGAAGATTTAAGTCGTTTTTGTGTATTGGAAAAAGATGCTAAAGATACGCTAGATTTAGCAATTTCACGTTATAATCTTTCTTTGCGATCGCTTAATAAAATTTTAAAAGTTTCAAGAAGTATAGCAGATTTAGAACAAAGTCTTAATATTAACAAAACCCATATTTTAGAAGCTTTAAGCTTTAGAGCAAGGAATTAAAATGGAAAATAAAAGTATAGCTATCTTTATAGATGCAGAAAATATCCCTGCAAAATACGCTAAAAGTATTTTTGATATCGCTTCAGATTATGGAGAGGTTATCATTAAACGCATTTATGGGGATTGGACTCAAAAAAATATACAAGGTTGGAGAGAGCAAATTGCTGAATATTCTTTAATCGCTATGCAACAATTTAATTTTGCAGCCAACAAAAACTCAAGCGATATGTATTTAATCACTGAAATCATGTCCATATTTTATGAAAAAAATATAGATATTTTTGTTATTGTTTCAAGCGATAGTGATTATACTTCACTCATTCAAAAATTAAGAGAAAATAAAAAACAAGTTATAGGAATGGGGCTTGAAAAGTCTATAAAATCTTATATAAATGCTTTTAGTGAATTTTTTTATTTAGATAAAGATGAGAGTAAAAAAGAAGATATTTTAAGTAAGGATTATTTAAGAGCTTTAATCAATATCACCGAACAGCTTATCGATGAAAAAGGGCGTGCCGAATACGCACAAATCCGCACTAATATGAACCGCAAATACTCGGATTTTCATCCACAAAATTATGGTTTTAAGAATTTTCGTGCTTTGATCCAGAAATTTTTACCCAAAATGAAAAAATTTGAAGAAGAAAGAGAAAAAAATATATATTTTTTGGTGAAAAAAGATTATGAAAGCTATTATTGATAATATAAAAATTTTAGAACAAAATGCTATAAATAAAGGCTTAGATGAGCTTATTTTAATGGAAAATGCGGGATTAAATTTAGCTAAGCTAATTAAAAAAGAAGCTAAAAAAATTCGCATTCAATGCAAGATTAAAAAAGTAAAAATACTTTTTTTATTAGGTGGGGGTAACAACGCTTCAGATGGCTTGGTGGCTTTAAGAAATTTAAAACACGCTAAAGCTTATAAAATAGGCTTTAAAGAAAATACGCTTTTTAAAAAACAAGAGCAAATTTTACAAAATTATGCTTTTAAATTTTGTAAAAAAGAACCCGATTTTAAGAAATTTCATATTATTGTTGATTGTATTTTAGGCACAGGTTCAAATCGTTGTTTAGATGAAAAAACAAGTTTAATCATTCAAAAAGTTAATCAAAGCAAGGCTTTAAAAATAGCTTGTGATATACCTACAAATTTGGGATTTTATCCTTGTTTTAAAGCTGATATTACACTTTGCATGGGAGCTTTAAAGGAAATTTTACTTGAAGATTTTGCTAAGGAATTTGTAGGAAGGATTAAAATAGCCAATTTAGGCATTAACTCTAAGCAATTTTACCCTAATTCTCAAGCTTTTTTGCTTGAAAAAAAAGATTTAAAAACTATAGATAGAAAAATCAACGCCAATAAAGGAAATTTTGGCCATATTTATATAGTTGCCAATGCAAGTGCTGGAACTTTAGCAGGACTTGGAGCCTTAAATTTTGGAGCAGGTCTTGTTTCTTTAGTAGCACAAAAAAGTTTCTCGCCTCTTTTGATGTTAAAAGAAAAAATTGAAAATAATGCAAGTGCTATTGCTTTAGGTATGGGGCTTGAAAATTTGGATTTTCTAAAAGATGAAATTTTGCAAAACACTCCTTTGATCTTGGATGCAAACTGCTTTTTAAGTGAGGCTTTGCTTTGGTATTTAAACAGAAAAGATGTCGTTATAACCCCTCATCCAAAAGAATTTATAAAACTTTATAAAATGTGCTTTGATGAGGATTTAGATATAGAAACATTGCAAAAAAATCGCTTTTTCTATGCTAGAAAATTTTCACAAAATTATGATTGTGTTCTTGTTTTAAAAGGAGCAAATCCTATTATTGTGCAAAAAGAAAAATTATTTGTTGTAAATTTAGGAAATCAAGCCTTAGCTAAAGGTGGGAGCGGAGATGTTTTAAGTGGAATGATTGCTGCACATTTAGGTTTTGGTTTTAGCGCTTTAGAAGCAGTAAAAAATGCTACTTTAGCTCATGGACTTGTTGCAAAAAAATATAAATTTAATAAAAATAGCTTTGACGCTTTAAAACTTATCAAAGGATTAAAATGCTTGTAAAATTAGCTGTACTTTTTAGTGGAAATGGAAGTAATTTAGAAAATATTTTAGAAAAACTTCATAAAAAAACCATAAGGGAAAATACCTATGAAGTAGTACTTTGCCTTTGCAATAAAAAAGACGCTTTTGGTATACAAAGAGCAAAAAAATTTGGCCTTGATACTGTCATTGTTGATCATAAGGCTTATAATACTCGTGAAGAATTTGATGCAATTTTGGTACAAAAAATCAAAGAAAGTGGAGCAAATCTTACTGTATTAGCAGGTTTTATGAGAATTTTAAGCCCTGTTTTTACAAAAAATATTAAGGCAATTAACCTTCATCCTTCTTTATTGCCACTTTTTAAAGGAGCACATGCGATTAAAGAAAGTTATGAAAGTGATATGAAAGTGGCTGGTGTGAGTGTGCATTGGGTCAGTGAAGAACTTGATGGTGGAATGATTATAGCTCAAAAAGCTTTTGAAAAAAGAAATTTGAGTTTTGAAGAATTTGAAGAAAAAATTCATAGTCTAGAACATGAAATTTTACCCTTAAGTGTGATTGAAATTTTTTCTTAAAGAATTAAAGGTATTTGCTTTAAAACTATAAAATATCGCTTTAAAAAATTTTAAAATTTTCAAGGAAATTTATGTTTGAATGGATATTTAGTATTGATGCTTGGATTACTTTAGCTACTTTAAGTGCTCTTGAAATTGTACTAGGGATAGATAATATCATTTTTTTAGCTATTTTAGTAAGTAAACTACCCCCTAAACATCGTGATAAAGGACGTATTTTAGGTTTAGCTTTTGCAATGATTACAAGAATTTTACTTCTTTTATCTCTTTTTTGGGTGATGAAACTTGTAACACCTTTGTTTAGTGTATTAGGCAATGAAATTTCAGGAAGAGATCTGGTTCTTTTACTAGGTGGGCTTTTCTTGATTGTAAAGTCTATTAAAGAAATTAAAGAGCAAATTTCTCATCAAGAAGAAAGTCAAAGTCATTTTAAAGCAAGCAATAAACTTTGGATAGTTGTAGCTGAAATTGCTGTGATTGACATAGTGTTTTCGCTTGATAGTGTTATTACCGCAGTAGGAATTGCTCAAGATGTAACCATCATGATTATCGCTGTTATTATCGCAGTAGCTGTGATGCTTTTTGCTTCTAAACCTATAGCAAATTTCGTTGAAAAATATCCAAGCATTAAAATTTTAGCCTTAGCTTTTTTGGTGTTAATAGGCGTAGTTTTAGTTGCTGAAAGTTTTGATATTCATATTGATAAGGCATATATTTATACTGCTATGGTTTTTGCTTTAGTGGTGCAAATTTTAAATATTTTAGATCAAAGAAAGGAAAAAAATGGCTAAAGACGCTAATGGAACAGAACTTAACGCAGGTGATAGCGTGAGTGCAATAAAAGATCTTAAGGTTAAAGGTGCAAGTACAACTTTAAAACGTGGAACTACTATAAAAAATATTAAGCTCACTTCTAAAGAAGGTGAAATTGAGGCTAGAGTAGATAAATTTGGCGTTATTGTTTTAAAAACTGAATTTTTAAAGAAAATCTAGGCAAAGAATGTGAGAATCTTACTTGTTTTAAGAGGGAATTATTACGCAGGACAAGAAGAATTTATCAAAAATAATAAACTTCAAAATTATACACTTGATTTAAATGCTTTGCGTCTTTTATCAGGAAGCGTTAAAAATATAGTCAGTGAATATAAAATTTTAAATGTTAAAAATGATGAAGATTTGAGTAAAATTTTACTCAAACTTCTAGAAATGCGTATGCAAAAAGGTGAGTTTTGCATCATAAACGCTTACAATGAAACATTAAAAATTTATAAAGACTTAGCTAAACAATATCGCTATAAAATGTATGTTATTGTTTTTGATAGCTCTTTAAAACAATGTCAAGAAAAAAATCTTTTAGAAGCTAAAAAAAATGGATATATCATCCCTTATGCTCTTTTGGAAAAAACTCAAGATTTACTCAAAAAAAATCCAAAAAAATACGCAATTTTAGACTCAAGTGACTGGAAAAAATGTCTTTACCAAATGCCAAATTTAAGCAAATACAAAAAAATTCATCATATAGGAGATTTACAAGGTTGTTATAGTGTTTTAAAAGAATACATTAAAACAATCAAAGAAGATGAATTTTATATATTTTTAGGAGATTATATCAACAGAGGTATAGAAAATGGCAAAGTAATAAAATTTCTTTTAAAAATTTGTGAAAAAGAAAATGTATGCTTACTAGAAGGAAATCACGAAAGACATCTTATAAAATGGGCTAATGGAGAATTGTCAAATTCCAAAGAATTTAATGAAAATACTTTAAAGGATTTTAGAAAAGAAAAACTTACTCCAAGAGATGCTAGAAAACTCTATCCTCATCTAAAAGAATGTTTATACTACAAATTCCAAAATAAATTCATATTTTGTTCACATGGAGGAGTAAATTTTATACCCTCCAAACCTGAAAAAATAAGTTTTATACCAAGCCATGATTTTATTTATGGTGTAGGTGGATATGAAGACAGTCAAAAAATAGCAAATCAATTTTGTAATTTCACCTCGGACAATCTTTATCAAATCTTTGGACACAGAAATAAAGAAAAACTTCCTATGAAAATAGCCAAAAGAGTATTTTTATGCGAGGGTAAAATAGATGATGGTGGATATTTACGCGTAGTTACACTAGATAAAAAAGGTTTTGAGTGTATAGAAATTAAAAACCAAATTTACAAAAAGAAATAAGCCTAAAGAGGCTTATTCTTCATCTTTATTTGTTTTTTTAACCACCTTAACACGCTCTATAGAATTCCCATCCATTTTTTTAACTTCATAGTAACAAAGTTCATCTTCAATGCGATCTCCTACTATAGGCAAGCGTCCTAAAAGATTAAATACATATCCACCTATAGTAACTTGTTCTAAATCCTCATTATAGTTTATTACAAGCATTTCTTCAACAGTTTCTATATCGCATCGTCCTTGAAATTCATAGATATTTTCAGCAAGTTTTTTATAGCTGTCTTCTTCATGCTCGCTTTTAATTTCGCCAATAATTTCTTCCATGATATCTTCCATGGTTAAAATTCCAGCAGTTCCACCATACTCATCAACTACTAATGCAGTATGAGAGCGTTCTTTATTCATCATTACAAGTACTTTTGAAATGCTGATATTTTCAGGAACTAAAATCAAAGGTTTAACAAAAGTATCTAAATTTTGACTTTTATGGCTTAATTCATTTTGTATTATATCTCGTATGTGTATCATCCCTAAAATAGTATCTTTAGAACCGTCAATATAAGGAAAGCGAGTATGTTTATGTTCACAAATGATTTGCATATTTTCTTCGTAACTTTTTTGTTTATTTAGACAAATCATATCTTTTCTAGGAGTCATAATCTCTTTAGCAACAGTATCTGAAAAATCAACAGCATTGCGTATGATCTCTGTTTCAAATTCATCTAAAACTCCACCTTTTTGACTCTCACTTGCTATGATTTTAATTTCTTCTTCGCTATGAGTTAGCTCGCTTTCTTTAGCAGGTTTTATTCCAAAAAGTTTCAAACTTATAGCTGCTAAAAAATCGAAAATTTTAATACAAGGCAAAAAGAGTATCCAAAACCAATGAAGAGGTCTAGCTATAAATAAAACCGCTTTATCTGCAACTGCAATAGCTATACTTTTTGGCACAAGTTCTCCTAAAACCACATGTAAAAGAGTAATAATACTAAAAGCAATAATAAAAGCTATAGTATGGATAATAACAGTGCTAAAACCAAGATTAATAAGCGGAATTTCTAGCATTTTTGCAATAGCAGGCTCACCTATCCAACCAAGAGCTAGAGAACTTAAAGTGATTCCTAATTGACAAGCACTAAGATAAGTATCAAGTCTTGAAGTAACCTCCAAAGCTTTCTTGGCACCAGCTTTTTTTTCTTTTACCATCTCTTCAAGCTTGGAACGACGTACTTTAACAATACTAAATTCAGACAAAACAAAAAAACCATTTAAAAACACTAGAGCAAGTGCAACAACAACCATAAGTATAGAATATCCTGCATCAAAAGATGCTGTAGAAGTTTGGTTTAAATCCAAAACCTGACTGGGGTCCAATGAAGCTCCTTAAGAAATAAAATATTATTAAACCTTATTATACACAATTAAAAGTAAATTTAATATTTGAATTTTTTCTTGTATTTTATAAGAAAAAACTAAGACTTATAAGAAATATTTTTCTCAAATTCTTTTAAACGCTTATATATACTTCTAAGTTGAGTGATAGTTGTCCAGTTTGTGATAAAAACACTAAAAGAGCTTCGTACTTGATCAAAAGCATTGTTAATCTGCATTACAATACCAAGTCCTATAGCTCCAGCAAAAAGCCCTGGTGCCATGATTAAAAATGGCACTATAACTATCATTTGCTCAAATAAAATGAGCCAAATATTAAAATATCCATAATGTAAAAAAAGTCTTTTATAGTTAAATTTAAGCCCTGTAAAAAGCTCTATCATAGTCTCATTTTTAGCGTATTCTTTGCGATTATCCTCAGCATAAACAAGCTCTTTTCTTAAAGCTGCTTCAGCTTTTTGATTGTTATATTCAAGTCCAGGAAGCTTAATACCTACAAACCATGACACAACCAAGCCTCCTAAAGAAATCAAAAGTGCAATATAAACAAGCAAACCATCAATGTTTTTTAAAAAATAAAAAGAAGAATTTTCGCTTAAATTTGCAAATAAAGCTTTACTCACAACATCACTTAAACTCCATAAAATCGGAATAAATGCTACAAGGGTCATCAAAGCTTTTATAAAACTAAGTCCTAAACTCTCTACGATTTTAGAAAAATTATAAGTATCTTCTTGAATTCTTTGCGAACTTCCTTCTATATTATCATCTTTATTTTTCCAAAATTTTAAATAAGAAAAAGTCATAGCCTCACGCCACTTAAAAGCATAGACGCTAGCAAAATAGATATTAATCGTAGCGATTAAAACATAAGGAATAGCAATAGCCAAAAAAACTAAAATCAAAGCATAAAAATCATTTGCTGAATAATTTGGCTTTTCAATCATAGCCCTAGAGTTGAAAAAATATTCTAATAAATTTTGATAATAATACAATGCGCCTTTATTGATAAAATTAGCTTTTTGGAAATTTTGCTCAGCTCTTTGATTAGCCTCTTGGATTAAAGTGGTATTATTTTCAAGATTTTCTTCTATTTTTTGCGTAGAATTAGAATCCAAAAGTTCTATTTTTGGCTTTTGTAAAACATTGTAAAAATCACTATACCATGAATTGATTGCAACGTTTAAGCTTGTTTGTATATATAAGAAAAATAACAGTAAAAAAAGTCCCAAATAAGCCCATAAAGCCCATTTTTTACTTGCAAAAAATGAAGAAAACATGCTACCACCTTTTAAAAGAAAAATTTTAATCAACTTTATTTAATCAAGAGTTTATTAAAAATCATAAATTTATCAACACATGTGTCAAAAATAAACCTCTTTATTCTTTAAAGAAATATAAAAATATAAAGATTACGTCATATTTACTTTTTAATATTAATATTTCTTATCAAAATATCTAAAAAGGAATTAATGTCTATGAAAAAAATAATTTTATTTTTACTATGCGTTGGCTTTGCTTTTGCTTGCTCTGAACATTCTCATACTGATTTTAAAGATCTTAATAAAACCGAGTATAATTCTCAATAAAGGATAAAATATGAAAAAAATCTTTCTTATGTTTTTAACGGCTTTTTCATTTTTAGGTGCTAGTGAGCTTAATATTTACTCAGCAAGACATTATGATGCTGATTTTGAAATCATCAAAAAATTCGAAGAAAAAACAGGTATTAAGGTCAATCATACTCAAGCTAAAGCTTCAGAACTTATTAAAAGGCTTTCTCTTGAAGGAAGTAATTCCCCTGCTGATATTTTCATCACAGCTGATATTTCAAATCTTACAGAAGCTAAAAATTTAGGACTTTTATCTCCTGTTTCATCAAAATATTTAGAAGAATTTATACCTGCTCATTTAAGAGATAAGGATAAAGAATGGTTTGCGATCACAAAAAGAGCAAGAATTATTGCTTACAACAAAAACGCAAATATCGATATTAGCAAAATGAAAAATTATGAAGATTTAGCAAGAGCTGAATTTAAAGGAGAAATTGTTATGAGAAGTGCTACAGCTCCTTATAGCAAAACTCTTTTAGCATCTATTATAGCTAATGATGGAAATAAAGAGGCTAAAGCATGGGCTAAAGGTGTGCTTGATAATCTTGCGACAAATCCAAAGGGTGGAGATAGAGATCAAGCCAGACAAGTATTTGCAGGCGAAGCTAAATTTGCAGTTATGAATACTTATTATATAGGACTTTTAAAGAATTCTAAAAATCCAAAAGATGTAGAAGTGGGGAATTCTTTGGGTATTATTTTTCCTAATCAAGACAATAGAGGAACGCATATTAACATTAGCGGTATTGCTATGACAAAATCAAGTAAAAATCAAGATGCGGCTAAAAAATTTATGGAATTTATGTTAAGTCCTGAAATTCAAAAAATTCTTACTGATAGTAATTATGAATTTCCTATAAGAAATGATGTAGAATTAAGCCAAACGGTAAAAGATTTTGGAACTTTCAAAGAAGATCAAATCCCTGTGAGTAAGATAGCAGAAAATATTAAAGAAGCGGTTAAAATTTACGATGAAGTCGGTTTTAGATAATGTATAAAACCCTAAAATACTATAAACTCGGGGCAATTTTACTTGCCCTTTTTCTTGCTTTACCTATTTTTGGTATTTTTGCTGAACTTTTTTATATTTTATTTCAAAATTTTAATACAAGTAATTTAACCCAATTTTCATCTATTAAAGAAAATTTGAGTCATTTTTTTGATTATTTATTTTTAAAATTCATCAAAGATACTTTTATAATTAGCGTGGGAGTATTGTGTTTAAGCTTGATTTTGGGTGTGAGTTCTGCTTATTTGATCGCAAATTATGATTTTTATTTCTGTAAAATTTTAGAAAAATTACTCATTTTACCCTTAGCCATACCTGCTTATATTTTAGCCTTTGTTTATGTGGGAATTATGGATTTTCAAGGATTTTTTCACGAAAATTTTGGCTTTAGGATAGATTTTTTCAATCATTATGGTGTTATTTTTGTTTTGGCTATTTCTTTATATCCTTATATTTATTTATTTGCTAAAACAGCTTTTAAAAGTGAAGCTAAAGAGGCTTATGAAGTAGCTAAAATCATGAAATATTCTGAATTTAGATTTTTTACACGCGTGGCACTTTTGAGTGCAAGACCTGCCATTTTTTCTGGAGCTTTATTGGTTTTAATGGAAACTTTGAGTGATTATGGTGCAAGTGCTTATTTGGGAGTGGATACTTTTTCGGCTGGAATTTTTAAACTCTGGTATGATTTGAATGATTCTTATTCTTCTAGTGTTTTATCGGGTATTTTAATGCTTTTTGTATTTTTGATTATGTATGTGGATTATTATTATAAAAATAAACATCATTATAGTTTTAATCAAAATTTAACTCTTTTTATCAAAAAAAGAAAATTAAATCCTATTAAACAAATTCTATCCTGTATTTATTGTTTTATGATTGCTTTTGTAGGTTTTATTTTACCTTTTATTTGGCTAGTTTATTGGGGACTAAAAGATCATAAGCTTTTTGAATCGCAATTTTATATTATCAGTTTTCAAACTATAATCTTAGCTTTAATCACTGCTTTAATTACCACTTTTTTAGCTTATTTTTTGATGTTTAGTTCTAGGATAGTTAAGAATCATTTTTTTAATTTATTTATTTTAAAAATAAGTTCTTTGGGTTATTCTATACCTGCTGCTGCTTTAGGGATTAGCATTATAGTGCTTTTTGTATTTTTGGATAAATTTTTTCACATGAGTTTATTGGGAAATTCTTTACTTGTTCTTGTTTTTGCTTATATAATTCGTTTTTTAGCAGGTGCAATTTATTCTTTAGAAGGGGGTTATAATAAAATTCATCTAAATATTGATGAAGCAAGTTTAAATTTAAGAGCGAGTTATTTTATTTTATTTTTTAAAATTCACACACCTTTAATGAAACATTTTTTATTTTTGGCTTTTATTATTGTTTTTATTGATACGATTAAAGAACTTCCTTTAAGTAGAATTTTAGCGCCTTTTGGCTTTGAAACTTTAAGTGTTAAAGCTTTCTGGTTTGCAAGCGATGAAAGAATTTATGATGCAGCTTTGCCTTCCTTGTTTATCGTTTTTCTTTCTTTAATGGTTGTTGTTTGGATGGATAAAATCACAAGGAAAGATGATGTTAGAAATTAAAAATTTATCTAAAAATTTCGGAAAAATACAAGCTTTAGAAAATATCAATCTTCATGTCAAAGAAGGAGAATTTTTAAGCATTTTAGGAGGTAGTGGAAGCGGAAAAAGCACGCTTTTAAGAATTATTGCTAAGCTTGAACAAGCTAGTTCTTATGATTTGTTTTCTTGCAAAGGTGAAGTGGCTTTGATGTTTCAAAATTATGCTTTATTTCCTCATTTAAATGTTGAGAAAAACATACTTTTTGCACTTTATGATAAAAAAGATAAAAATCAAATTTTAAATCATTTGCTTAAAACTTTTGAAATTGAAGATTTAAGATATAAAAAAATCGATGAAATTTCAGGAGGGCAAGCGCAAAGAGTGGCTTTTGCTAGAGCTATAGCAAGAGGATGTAAGCTTTTGCTTTTAGATGAACCTTTTTCTAATTTGGATCAAAATTTAAAACAAGATTTAAGAAGAGAATTGAAAAAAATGATTGAAAATCAAAGCATTACAGCTATTATGGTAACTCATGATATTGAAGATGCTTATTGCATGTCTGATCAAATCGCTTTTTTAGAAAAAGGAAAAATTTTAGCTCATGCAAATCCTAAAGAGCTTTATTTTAAGCCTGATTTTAAAAGTGCGCAAATTTTACCTGATTTAAATATCATAGAAAAAAAACTTGATTTAGAAGATGAATTTTTTGCTTGGATAGCTTCAAAAAATTATATTTTTGGTTATGCAGAACTTAAAATAGGAAATCGCTTTGAGGCTAAAATTTTACAAAAAGAATTTTTAGGGGCTTTTTATAGACTTAAGTTAAGATATAAAAATATAGAATTTTTTATGTTATTAAGCTCAAATTATAACTTAGAAGAAAAAATAAATTTTGATATTATCAATTTTTAGCTAAAATTCCTAAAAATCTTTTAAGGACAAATTTCATGAAAAATCTTTTAATCATAGGCGCAGGTGGGGTAAGTCGTGTGGCTACTGTAAAATGCACAATGAATTCTGATACTTTTAGCAAAATCACTTTAGCTAGTAGAACAAAAAGCAAATGTGATGAAATCGCTGCTTTTATCAAAGAGCGTTTAGGGGTTCAAATTGAAACGGCGCAAATTGATGCTGATGATAGCAATGCGGTTGTAGAACTTATCAAGAAAACAGGAGCACAAATTTTACTCAATGTTGCTTTGCCTTATCAAGATTTGAGTTTAATGGATGCTTGTATAAAAGCAGGGATTGATTATGTAGATACGGCAAATTATGAACATCCTGATTTAGCTAAATTTGAATACAAAGAGCAATGGGCGAGAAATGATGAGTTTAAACAAGCAGGAATTTTAGGACTTTTAGGAAGTGGATTTGATCCTGGTGTAACTAATGTTTTTTGTGCTTATGCACAACAAAATTTATTTGATGAAATTTCTTATATAGATATTTTAGATTGCAATGCAGGTGATCATGGCTATGCTTTTGCGACCAATTTTAATCCTGAAATCAATCTGCGTGAGGTTTCTGCTAAAGGGCGTTATTGGGAAAATGGCAAGTGGATAGAAACAGAACCGATGGAAATAAAAATGGAATGGGATTACCCAGAAGTAGGTGTGAAAG
Source organism: Campylobacter sp. CH186 (assembly GCF_004378925.1). Lineage (NCBI taxonomy): Bacteria > Pseudomonadati > Campylobacterota > Epsilonproteobacteria > Campylobacterales > Campylobacteraceae > Campylobacter > Campylobacter sp. CH186. The sequence goes on from NZ_RYYB01000006.1 coordinate 64,733, forward strand.
ATAGCTATTTGCTTTATCACGAAGAGCTTGAGAGTTTGGTAAAAAATATCAAAGGTTTAAAAAGAATACGCTTTTTTATGACCTTTGGACAAAGTTATTTAACTCACATGAAATGTCTTGAAAATGTTGGAATGCTAGGGATTAAACCTGTAATGCACCAAGGAAAAGAAATCATTCCTATAGAATTTTTAAAAACCTTACTTCCTGATCCTGCAAGTTTGGGACCACGCACTAAAGGTTATACCAATATAGGTTGTGTAATTCGTGGTAAAAAAGATGGAAAAGACAAACAAGTTTATATTTATAATGTTTGCAATCACGAAGAATGCTATAAAGAAACTGGTGCACAAGCTGTGAGCTATACTACAGGTGTTCCCGCTATGATAGGCACGAAATTAATCGCTAAAGGAATTTGGCAAGGAAAAGGCGTATTTAATATGGAAGAATTTGACGCTAAGCCTTTTATGGAAGAGCTGAATTCTCAAGGACTTCCTTGGAAGATTATCGAAATGACTCCGAGTTTAGGGGAGTAAGTGCTAAAGCACTTACTTTTGTCCTATATAAATAAAGTGATCCACACTGCCTTCAAAATTATACAGATTAATTAATTCATAATCTCCCCAAAATAAAGGTTTAAAAGGTTTAAAATCTTCTTTTAATTCTTCTATGTCTTTAGTAAAGCGTATATATGAAGAACCGCTTAATCTACCACTTGGACATCCTTTTACTTCACGCAAGCCATTATCCATAAGTTCTCCTCTTTCATACATACTATAGCCTTTATCGCTCATCATGGTTGCAAATATAACAGCCCCTTCATTGCATAATTCATAAAATTCTTGCACAGCTTCTTTAAAAGCTTGTTTTGTAAGATAATATAAGCTTTGATTCGCAAATATAAAATCCATTTTTGTATTGAAGAGTTTTTTAAAACTAGAATTAGGAGATATGATGTGAAAATTTTTAGAATCTAAGCAAGGATCTTTTTCCCAAACTTTTTTTAAACTAGGAACTATATCAATGCCATAAGGCTCTATACCCCCCCCCTGTTATATTTTTAAAATACCCAGAATGCACTCCATTTCCACAACCAAAATCAAGCAATTTTCCGCTTGTTTTGTTTAGTTTGTATTTTAAGATCCTCTCATAAAATCTTATAACATGACCATCAGGATATTGAAGTCCATAACCTTCTTTGTCATATTTTTGAGTATATGCAGATAAAGAATTATCCATTTTCAGCCTTTTTGTATAGAATTTTGACTTAATGTCAAAATCCATTCTAGCACAAAAAGGATTAAAATTATTTTACAGGATGAAGTTCATTTGCGTAAAAGCTAACCGATCCCATACCTTCTTTTAAAGCCCATTCATAAGCTTTTGCAACAAATTCCCAATTGATATGAGCATAGAATTTCTCTAAATAAGCAGGGCGTGCATTGCGATGATCTACATAATAAGCATGTTCCCAAACATCTACAACAAGTAAAGGAACTTTATCTTCAGTAATTGGTGTAGCTGCGTTTGAAGTACCTACAAATTCTAGTTTTTGATTTTTAGTATTATAAACTAACCAAAACCATCCTGAACCAAAAACTCCTGTAGCACCTTTGATAAATTCAGCTTTGAAATTTTCTAAAGATCCAAATTCTTTTTCTAGTGCCGCTTGTAAATTAGCATCCATACTTTGACATGAACCACCACAGCCACAGCCTGCACTTGGCTTAATACAATCAAAATAAAAATCATGATTATAAACTTGAGCTGCGTTATTAAATACGCTCCCATTTGAAGTTTTAATAATACTTACAAGATCTTTGCCTGCAAATTCAGTATCTTTAATAAGATTATTTAGATTTGTAACATAAGTATTGTGATGTTTTCCATGATGATAGCTAAAAGTTTCAGCACTCAAAAAATCACCAAAAGCATTAGTATCATAAGGTAATTTTCTTAATTCAAACATAATTTCTCCTTTATTTTTAGTTTGATATTGAAAATATTACCATAATAATATTAAAAAGAGTAAAAACATCTTAAAAGCTTGGTGGGTAAAATTTCTATTTGTTTAACCTATAATAAAATAAGATATATTTATAATATATTTTAATAAAAATTTAAATATATATAAAAAATTATATTTTTTTGAAATATTTTTACAAAAAATATCTATTTGTTGATTTTTAATAATTACAATTAATTTGCAACTAAAAATTATTCATAAGGAGGAAAATATGAAAAAAGTTGTACTAATCTCAGCATTACTAGGTGCTTTCGCAGTTAATGTTTTTGCAGCTAATACTCCAAGCAATGTGAATCAAACACATACAAAAGCTCATCATTCAAAAGCTAAAGCTGATAAAAAACATGAAGCTAAAACTCACAAAAAAACAAAAGAGCAAACATCAGCTCAATAATGCCCAGCCTTGATATAAGTCTATAATAGACTTATATCAAAAGCTATTCGTATTCTACAAAATAAATTATTAATATTTATTAAATTTTTAACAGAAAAAATGAAAAAATCATTATTTTAAAAGAAAAATTAAAAAGTGGTGACCCATACGAGACTCGAACTCGTGTTACCGCCGTGAAAGGGCGATGTCCTAACCGCTAGACGAATGGGCCACTTTTAAGGAGTAAAAAATAAAAATGAAATTGAATTATATATATTTATTTCTTAAAATTTAATTAAATATATCAAAATTATGTGATTTTTATTTTTGTTTGATTATAATTTCATCTTCAATTTTTTATAAAATTTTTTAGGATTTATTATGGATTTTTATAGTCTTATTTTTTTATCCTGTGCTTTAGGAATGGATGCTTTCGCTGTATCGCTATGCAAAGGTTTTAGTGTTAAAAAACTACATTTAAAACATTATCTTATTGTTGGGATTTATTTTGGTGGATTTCAAGCCTTGATGCCAACTATTGGTTATTTTATAGGCATAACTTTTATATCTTTTATTGCGAGCATTGATCATTGGATAGCTTTTATTTTACTTTCTTTAATAGGATTAAAAATGATCAAAGAGTCATTGGAAAATGAAAATTGCGATAGTAATGCCAACCAATTTGGCTTTAAAACCATGCTAGCTTTAGCAATTGCTACGAGTATCGATGCATTAGCAGTTGGTGTGAGTTTTGCATTTTTAAATGTAAATTTATTATTAGCTATATTTTTAATAGGTATTATCACCTTCATTTTATGCATCATTGCTCTAAAAATAGGAAATAAATTTGGAATTTATCTTAAAAATAAAGCTGAACTTTTAGGCGGATTGGTTTTAATTATACTAGGAGTAAAAATTCTAATAGAACATTTATTTTTCGATTGAAAATTTCATTCTTAAAGTAGCTAAAGCTTTATCAAATTCCAAGGCTTTACTTTGAAATTTTTTATTAAAAGTTCTTTGTCTTTTGGCAAGCTGCGTAGTATGTATCGTGATTAAATTTTCAAGCTCTTTAAAGGAAATTTCTCCATCTAAATACTCTTTACACTCTTTCAAACCTATAGAATTTAATGCTTTAAGTTTATGATCAAATTTAGAAAAAAGAATTTTTGCTTCATCTAAAAGCCCATTATCAAGCATTTCTTTTGTTCTAGTTTTAATACGTTTTTTTAAAATTTCTTTATCCCACGCAAGCTCATAAATTTCTATATCTTTAAGCACCCCAGTTTTTTGTGTTCTTTTTAAAAATTCACTAGGAATTTCTCTTGTTTGTTCATAAATACCCAGCCATTTTTTTAATCTATAAGTATCATTTTTTTCTATTTTATAGTTTGGATCAATATTTAATAAAAGAGCATAAATTTCATCATTATTTAAAGAACTATGTGGCTCTAAAGTTTTTTCACTTAAACCATCTATCATAGTTTTTAAATAAAATCCAGTTCCACCTACTATAATCAGAGGCAAATTTCTAGCTAAAGCAAATTCTTTTGCTTTTTGGTATTCCCTTATGAATAACTCAACATTAAAATGTTCATTCACACTCAATAAATTTACCCCGAAGTATTTTATACTCGCAAGATCATCTTGTGAAGGCTTGGCACTTGCTATATTAATCTCTTTATAAACACAAAGACTATCAAGACTTAAAACAACAGCATCAAATTCTCTTGCTAAAGTATTGGCTATGTATGTTTTTCCACTCGCGGTTGTTCCTATTAATGCTATTTCAAAAAACATTTTAATATTTATCCTAAAATTTATAAAAATTTTAGTAAAATCATAGCAAAAAATATTTTAAAGTAGAAAAATGAACACATTCTGGATAAAATTTAAAGATATTTTAGAACTTGTAGTATTTAAGCATTCTATTTTTGCTTTGCCTTTTTTATTTTCCTCTATGATTGTAGCATCAAAACTTGCAAATGACACTGCTTGGTTTGGTTTTAAGGCATTGATTTTAGGCATTATTTGTGCGGTAAGTGCAAGAAATTTTGCGATGGCTACAAATCGTTTAATGGATGAAGATATAGATAAGGATAATCCTCGTTGTGCAAATCGCCCTAATGTCAGTGGAAAAATAGGTAGAAAAAGTGTATGGATTTTTATTATTATTAATGCACTTATTTTTATATCATGTTCTTATTTTATTAATACCTTGGCCTTTTATTTGTCTTTTCCTGTGCTTTTTGTATTGGCTATTTATTCAGCTTTTAAACGCTTTAGTTCTTTAGCGCATTTAGTTTTGGGATTTTGTTTAGGACTTGCGCCTATTGCAGGAAGTGTTATAATTATGGGTGAAATTCACATTTATAGCGTTATTTTATGTTTAGGTGTAACTTTTTGGACAGCTGGGTTTGATCTGCTTTATTCTTTACAAGATATGGAGTATGATAAAAAAATAGGACTTCACTCTATTCCTGCTAAATTTGGTTCAAAGACTACTTTATTTATATCAGCTTTTTGCCATATTTTAGCGGTATTATTTTGGCTTCTTTTTGTGTGGGAAGTTTGGGGTGTAGCACTTGGAAAAATAGCACTTATTGGAGTAATTATAAGCGGTATTATTTTAACCTTGGAACATAAAATTGTTCACAAGAATTTTGCTCATATTGATAGAGCATTTTTTACTCTAAATGGTTATTTAAGTATTATCTTTTTTATTTTTATTTGGATTGATTTATTATGGAATTAACACTTTTTAAAGCAGGATTTGAAGCTCATTTAGAATGTTGTGAAATAGAAAATAACCGTTTTCTTGGAGAATACCTAAAACTTGGAGCAATTTCTCAAATTTTAAAATGGAAAAAACTTGCTTTACGCATTGATTTTGATGAGGGTGAAAAAATTATTTTTGATCTTCTTTTAAGTCTAAAAGAAGATATTTTAAGGCTTGAAAATTCTTTAGATAAAAATAAAGAACTTATACCACTTAAACAAAAAGGGGTAATAGAATCTTTAAATTTTGAATATCTAAATTTTTTGGATACTATTTTAGAAGAAGATAAAGAATATTATTTAAGATTTGATTTAAATAATCAAAAAATAGCTATTTTTATCAAAGCTCAAAGTCAAACATTGGCAAAAATTATCAAAATTAAGCCTGAAGACAAAATGGCTTTTGATGCTTTTGTTGTTGAAATTCAAAGAAATATGATAAGAAATAAGAAAGGCCAAGAATGAGTGATGATGTACTTTATTTAGTTTTTATAATTGTGCTTTTAATTGCAATGCTAGCCTACATGAATATCAAAGAAAGAGAAAATAATGCAAAAATAGCAAAACTTCAAAATGTGATAGAAGATATTACCAAAGAACTTCATTATTTTCGTAAAGAATTAGGAGTTAAAGATGATAGTGAAGAGGATGAAGACTATAAAACCTCTCTTTTAAAAGAAGAAATTATGATTGAACTTGATAAACAAATCAGTTCAAAAATCACTCCTGTTTTAAGAACACTAAAAACTATGGAACATATCATAGAAGATTTTCAAAATGAACAACAAAATCGTCTTTTAAATTTAGAACAAAAAGCACAAAGCATGGCTAAACTTACACCAAATTACGATACAGAAGAACAAAAAATAGAAAATCTTTTCAAAGAAGGAAAAAGCATAGAACAAATCGCTAAAGATTTACGCATTGGCACTGGAAATGTAGAACTTGTCTTAAAATTTAAGAAATTAATAAAATAGAATGGAAAATAAATGCTTATAGATCAATTCGGTAGAAAGATAAATTATCTTAGAATTTCAGTTACACAAAGATGTAACTTTCGCTGCCTTTATTGTATGCCAAAAATTCCTTTCGATTATCAGCCAAAAGAAAATTTATTAAGCTTCGAAGAACTTTTTTTATTTGTTAAAGCAGCTATAGACGAAGGAATTGAAAAAATCCGTATAACAGGTGGGGAACCTTTATTAAGAAAAGATTTAAGTATTTTTATAAAAATGATTAGCGATTATAAAAGAGATATTGACCTTGCTATAACTACAAATGGATTTTTACTAAAAGACTTCGCTAAAGACCTAAAAAATGCTGGACTTAAACGACTTAATATTTCACTTGATACCCTAGATCACAAAAAAGCAAAAACTCTTGCGCAAAAAGATATATTAGATAGTGTTTTATCTGGAATTGATGAAGCTTTAAATCTAGATTTGAAAGTAAAACTTAATACTGTAGCTCTTAAAAATTTAAACGATGATGAACTGATATCTCTTTTGGAATTTGCAAAATCAAAAAAAGCTCAAATTCGCTTTATAGAATTTATGGAAAACACTCATGCTTATGGTAAATTACAAGGATTAAAAAGAGATGAAATTATACAAATTTTGAGTCAAAAATATCAAATTCAACTTATAAAAAAAGATGAAAAAGCACCTGTGAGTATTTATAAGGCAGATGATTATGAATTTGGAATTATAGATCCTCATAGCCATGAATTTTGCGATTCTTGCAATCGCATACGCTTAAGTGCTGAAGGCTTGTTAATACCTTGCCTTTATTTTGATGAAGCATTAAGCATAAAAGAAGCGGTTCGAAAAGGTGATATTAAAGCCGCTGTAGAAATATTACAAGAAGTATTAAGAAATAAACCAGAAAAAAATAAATGGAGTGTTGTTGATAATGAAACCTCATCTCGTGCTTTTTATCAAACTGGAGGTTAATTTTGCAACTTGTTGAAAGTTTCTTAAGCATTCAAGGAGAAGGAAAATATAATGGAAAATTAGCTATTTTTATGCGTTTTGCTGGTTGTAATTTCAATTGTTTAGGTTTTAATGTAAAAATATCAAAAAACGATAAAACTCTCATCGGATGCGATACAATAAGGGCTGTTTTCACAAAAGATTTTAAAGAAAGTTATGAAACTTTAAATGCTAATGAACTTTTAAAAAGAGTAACAAAATTAAAACAAGACTTTGATCCTATAGTTGTTATCACAGGTGGAGAGCCATTAATCCATTATGAAAATCCTGAATTTATAGAATTTATTCAAATGTTATTAAAAAATAAATTCGAAATACACTTTGAAAGCAATGGAAGCATAGAAATTGATTTTGATAGATATCCTTTTTACAAAGAATGTATTTTTGCTTTAAGCGTTAAACTCCAAAATAGTGGGATAAAAAAAGATAAACGATTAAATTTTAAAGCTTTAAAAGCATTTAAAAATTACGCAAAAGATAGTTTTTATAAATTTGTTTTAGATGCCAATACCCTTGATAATTCATTTTTAGAAATCAATGAAATTCTAAAAGAAGCTCCAAATCAAATTTTTTGTATGCCTATGGGTGAAAATGAGCAAAACCTTAAAAAAAATGCTCAAAAAATTGCTGAATTTTGTATTAAGAATGGTTATAATTATTCTGATAGAATTCATATTCGTCTTTGGAACGATAAAGAGGGTGTATGATTATAAGAAAATTATTTGAATTTGAAAACGCACACATTGTTAGATTTTGTTCTTCTAAGCGTTGCAAAAGTAGCATTCATGGACATTCTTACAAAGTTGAAGTTTTACTTGAAAGCAAATATTTAGATAATGCTGGAATGGTCTATGATTTTGGACTTTTAAAAACCTATATACGCCAAATTATTGATAGTTTTGATCATGCTATCACTCTTTTTAAATATGATGATGCAAAATATTTAGAAGAAATGAAAAAATATTCAAGTCGTTGGATTTGCCTGCCTGTTAATGTAAGTGCTGAAAATTTTTGTCGTGTATTTTTCATACTTATAGACGCTTTATTAAAACAAACAAAAATGGTAAATGGAGAACAAGGAGTGACTTTACAAAGCATCATTGTTCATGAAACAAGAACAGGCTATGCACAAGGTTTTAGAGAAGATGCCTATAGTGAACTAATGCCAAAAATTTCACTTCAAGACATAGAATTTTCCAATGGCATTAAAGCAGAATGGAATGATATAGATTTTTACAACAAATTAAAAAATGAAGAAATTTTTATAAATCCAAAGGAGATTTAATGCAAAAAGCTAAAATTTTAATTGCCTTAAGTTTTTTTTTATTAGTTTTATCTGCCTGTTCTAATGATGAAAAAAATATTTCCAAGACTCAAAATACAGATCAAGAAGTAGTCCAAATAGAACAAAACGATGAAAAAACAGAATTAAGTGACTCCAACCTGCCTTTACCTGTGGATGATGAAGTACAAAGTTCAGATGATGAACATGAAGTCAATCCTAGCATTATCAACTCTTTATATAAACAAAAATGTGCCACTTGTCATGGAGAAAAAGGGGAATTAAAACCTAAAAACAGCACGGCCATTAAAACCTTAGGCAATAAAATTTTTATACAAAAAATAAAAATGAAAAAAGATAAAAATCACAGTTTTTTAAGTGATGAACAAATTCAAAATTTAGCTGATTTTATAAATAAAGGAAAATAATGGATCAAAGTTATGAATTCTTTTTAGCTTTACATCTTTATAGTCTTTATGCGAGCGGTTTTTTAATGCTTTTTTATCTTATATTAACACAAGGGAATTTTAAAACCGAATTCATTTTTATTCGTAGAATACGATTGTTTTTACCAATTTATTATTTATTTTTAGCTTTGATTATTTTTACAGGTTGTTTATTATCAGCAATGAAACAATTTCAAATAAATTTTAATATCTGGGTAATGATTTTTTCTTGGATCTTGATTTTTGCTTTAGCAATTTTTCATTTTATTTGTTTTAAAAGAGCAAGAAGATTTAGAAAATATGCCACTTTTAGATGGATTAGTTGTTTGATTTTACCTTTTGAAATTTTTTTATTGTTTTTGCCTTTTTTAATAGAAAGATATCTATAAAATGCAATTTTTGTATAACAAGCAGGCTGGAGAAGAGTTTATACAACTTCAAGGTGAAAACTTTAACCATTTAAAAGCAAGAAGAGTAAAGGAAAATTCGGAGCTAAATCTTAGAAATTTACAAGATAATTTTCTTTATAACTATACAATCTTGAATTTAACAAGAAATTCTTGCACTTTAAAATTTTTAAACAAAAAATCACAAAATATAAAACAAAGTGAATTAAACTTAGCCTTAGCCATTATAGATACTAAAATTTTAGAAAAAACTCTACCTTTCTTAAATGAACTTGGAGTCAAAAAGCTACATTTGGTTTTTACAAATTTTTCACAAAGAAATTTTAAAATTGATTTAGAAAGATTTGAAAAAATCATTATTTCCTCTTGTGAACAATGCGGTAGAAATACTAAAATGGATTTAATTATCCACCAAAGCACTCAAGAATTTGTTCAAAAATTTCCGAATGCAATTATGGTTGATTTTCAAGGAAAACAACAAAGTCATTTCGATGAAAAAGAATTATATTTTATAGGTCCTGAAGGTGGATTTAACAATGATGAGAGATTATTGTTTAACCGGAAAATCTCTCTTAAAAGCTCTAATATTCTAAAAAGTCAAACAGCTATTATAGCCATAGCTTCAAAAATTTTGCTTTAACTTTTCTTAAATTAATCTCTTTTTTATGTTAAATAATTTATAATCACGGCTTATTGTTTTAATTTTTAAGGAAAACTAATGAAAAAAGAAATTCACCCAGAATATGTAGAATGCAAAGTAAGTTGTGCTTGTGGAAATACTTTTACAACAAAGTCAAACAAAGCAGAATTAAGAGTAGATATTTGTTCAAATTGCCATCCTTTTTTTACAGGTAGTGAAAAAATTGTAGATGCTGCAGGTCGTGTAGAGAAATTTAAGAAAAAATACGCAATGCAATAATTATGCTTTATTTTATTCCTACCCCCATAGGAAATTTAAGCGATATTTCTTTTAGAGCCTTAGAACTTTTAAAGACTTGCAATCTTGTGTTTTGTGAAGATACAAGAGTAAGCAAGTCTTTGATTTCACTATTAAATGCGAAATTTCACACTGATATACATATTTCTAAATTTATAGCCTTACACTCTCATAATGAAAAAGAAGTTTTAGCAAGTATTGATTTAAAGATATTTGAAAAAAATGTAGCTTATTTAAGCGATGCAGGAATGCCAGGAATTAGTGATCCTGGTAGGACTTTGGTAGAATTTGCACAAGAAAATAATATCACCTATGAAATTTTACCAGGTGCAAATGCAGCCTTAGTTGCTCTTGTAAGCTCAGCATTTTGTCAAAAAGAATTTATCTTTATCGGTTTTTTAGCAAATAAAGGCAATGAAAGACAAAAAGACATAGAAAAAATTTTAAATCTTCCTTATCCAAGTATTATTTACGAATCCCCCAAGCGTATTTTATCTTTGATAGAACAAATTATGATTCTAGATAGTCAAAGAGAAATTTTTTTAATTAAAGAAATCAGTAAAAAATTTGAAAATAAATTTAAAGGCAATGCTAAAGAGCTTTTTGAAATTTTAAAAAAGTCTAATTTAAACGGCGAATGGGTTGTAGTACTACAATCAAAAGAACAAAATTTTTTGCAAAATACTCTTTGTGAAAAAGATATTATGGATTTAGAGCTGCCTTTAAAAGCAAAAGCAAAATTATTATCAAAGTTCAATGGAAAAAATGCAAAAGAAATTTATCAAAAACTGCTTTTAAGTCAAAATTAGGTAAAATTTCAATATGATAGTTTATGGGAAGCAAATATTTTTTTATATTTTAGAATATCATAAAGACTGTATCAATGAGCTTTATTTAGCAAAAGAATGTGATAAAACTACTTTTTCCAAAATTGCAAAATCAGGTTTTAAAATCAAAAAACTTGATTTTAAAACTGCTCAAGCTTATGCAAAAGGTGGAAATCATCAAGGTTTTTTGCTAGATATTAAAGAAAGTTCTTTTGCAAATTTAAATGAGATCAAAAAAAATGATTTTATTGTTATGCTTTATGGAATTAGTGATGTAGGAAATATAGGGGCTATCACCCGTACAGCTTATGCTTTAGGGGTTGGGGCTTTAATTTTTATTGGTGAAAAATTAGCCATGGAAGGAGTAATTCGCACAAGCAGCGGAGCGGCTCTTGATTTACCTATTGTGATAAGCAACGATGCTTTAAGTGTAATAAACGAACTAAAACAAGTAGGTTTTTATTTTTATGCGAGCGATGGCTCGGGAAAAGAAATTCACAGTGTAAAAATAAGCAATGGTAAAAAAGTTTTAGTTTTGGGTAGTGAGGGTTTTGGTTTAAGCTCTAAAATTGTAAAAAAATGCGATGAATGTGTGGGCATTGCGATGAAAAATAATTTTGATAGTCTTAATGTCAGCGCTGCTTTTGCAATACTTTGTGATAGGATGTTAAATGCTTAATTGGAAAAAAATACAAGAATTAAATTTAAAAGAAGTTGCAACAAAAACGCAAATTGAACTTGATTTTCTTGAAGCTTTAGTAGAAAAGAATTTTGCTGTTTTAAGTCGTTTTAATGTTAAAGGTTTTGTTAAAATTTTAAGCAGAGAATACGAACTCGACTTTAGTGATTTTAACGAAGAGTATGAAGCTTATCTTAACGAAAACAATCCTACTCCACAAACAAAATCAAAAATGATAACCCCCAAACTAGATGCTTATAGTCAAAAATCCTCTAACACTTGGCCTTTTTTGATTGTTCTTATTGTTTTAGTGATTATAGGAAGTGGAATTTATTATTTTGATACACTTAAAACTTTTTTCAAAGATGAACAAAATAATACTAGCGCAACAGTTATAGATATCATAGGACAAGCACAAGAAAATTTAAAATTTTTAGATGAAAACAGTGTTGTTGTTATAGACAACAATAAAGCACAAGAAACAAATCAAACAGAGAGCGTTTTACCAAGCCAAAACATCTCATTACAAGAAAATGATAAAAACATAAGCATAGAAAATAACATCAGTGAAAATAACACAACCCTACTTGATGAAGAAAAAAATACCCAAATCCAAGAAGACACAAATGCACCAAAAACTGATTCTTTAAAAGAAGCACATTTTAAAACTTCTTCCAAAATATGGATAGGTTTGATAGATTTAAAAAACCTTAAAAAAACAAGCTTTGTTAAAGAAAAAGATTTTAACATTTCTTTAGATAAAGATCAGTTAATTTTAACAGGGGCTGCAGCTTTAACAATGTTTAATCAAGAAAATAAAGAACAAAAATTTCCTGCAGGAATTTCAAAACGTTTCTTGATTAAAGATGGAAAAATTACAAGTATTTCACCTGCTGAATTTGCAAAATTAAATAAAGGTAAAGAATGGTAAAAAAAATTATTATTCTTACTCTTTGGGTTAATATATCTTTTGCAATCTCAAGTCTTGATTTGGCAAAAAATTTAGTAAACAATCCTAGTAAAAATTCTCAACTAGAATTATTATTTTCAAATAATTCTTACATAGATAATAATGGAAATTGTGATATTGCAAAAATATCTCAAATATTAAAAACCAATTCTTTAATCGCCTTAACACTATCAAATCCTCAAAGTCTAAGATTAAATTTTAAAGCAAAAGCTGATGAAGTTATGTTTTTTAAAATTTTATCTGATGTTTTAACAGATGCTGGATACATATATTTTATCCCCACAGATTTGATTTTAAGAGAAGGAAATATTGACTATACCATACAAGTAGAATCTCAATATGTTTTAGATCCTGGAACGCTTTATAATCTCTTAAAAGAAAATTCTGTCTATATAGATAATATTAAGCGTATTGGGACATATGATTATGAATATGATTTAAATTTTTCCAATGCTGTATTAAAAACCAACACAAATGTTAATTTAAATACTCCAAAATCATTAGAAAAGCCCCTTAAAGACTATGTGCTTAATTTAAAAAATGCTACAAATTTGATTATTGATGCAAATGATTTAGATAATTGGTTTCCTAAAATCTTCTTTTTAGATAAAAATCTAAATCTAATTAAAGCAGTAAAAAGTGAAAATAAAAATAATCATTTTTCAGAACTTATTCCAAATGGTGCTATATATGCTATTGTAAGCGATATGTATAGTTTAGATAATATACGCAGGGGTTTAAAAATCACACTTAAAAAATAAGGATTAAGAAATGTTTGATGAAATCCGTTTTAATACCATAGAAAGACTTCCAAATTATGTTTTCGCAGAAGTAAATGCGATAAAAATGGCAGCAAGACATGCTGGAGAGGATATCATCGACTTTTCAATGGGGAATCCCGATGGTAAAACTCCTCAACACATTATAGATAAACTTTGCGAAAGTGCTAACAAAGATAAAACCTCAGGATATTCTACATCCATGGGGATTTATAAACTTCGTTTAGCAATTTGTAATTGGTATAAAAGAAAATATAATGTTAATCTAGATCCTGAAAATGAAGTTGTAGCTACCATGGGTTCAAAAGAAGGTTTTGTAAATCTTGCAAGAGTGATTATAAATCCTGGAGATGTTGCTATTGTACCTACTCCTGCTTATCCTATACATACTCAAGCTTTTATTATAGCAGGGGGTAATGTAGCAAAAATGCCTTTAGCTTATAATGAAAAATTTGAACTTGATGAAAATCATTTTTTTGAAAATTTGCATAAAACTTTAAATGAAAGCATCCCACGTCCAAAATATGTCGTTGTTAATTTCCCGCATAATCCAACAACAGTAACTTGTGAAAAAAGTTTTTATGAAAGATTGATAGCAACGGCAAAAAAAGAAAGGTTTTATATTATTTCAGATATTGCATATGCAGATTTAACTTATGATGACTATAAAACTCCTTCTATTTTAGAAATTGAAGGCGCAAAAGATGTAGCGGTAGAAACTTACACTCTTTCAAAATCTTACAATATGGCGGGCTGGCGTGTGGGTTTTGTAGTAGGAAATAAACGCTTAGTCAGTGCACTTAAAAAAATAAAATCTTGGTTTGATTATGGTATGTACACACCTATTCAAGTAGCAGCTACCATAGCTTTAGATGGAGATCAAACTTGCGTGGATGAAATTCGTGCAACTTATGATAAAAGAATGCACATTTTACTTGAAGCTTTTGAAAATGCAGGTTGGAAACTTCAAAAACCAAGAGCAAGTATGTTTGTTTGGGCAAAACTCCCTGAAAGCAAAAGACATTTAAAAAGTTTAGAATTTTCAAAGCAACTTTTACAACGTGCTAGTGTTGCAGTAAGTCCTGGGGTAGGTTTTGGCGAAGCAGGTGATGAGTATGTAAGAATTGCTTTAATTGAAAATGAAAATCGTATACGTCAAGCTGCACGCAATATCAAAAAATATTTAAAAGAGTAAGTTATGAAAGTAGCGATTCTTGGTTATGGCACTGTTGGAAGTGCGGTGGTTAAATTTCTTTTAGAAAATGATAAACTCATTCGTGCAAGGTGCGGTCAAAGCATAACTCCTGTGATCGCTCTTGCTAGAAGTCCTAAAAAAAATGCTTTAATTCCAATTACTCATAGCGTTGAAGAAATTTTAAATGCTGATGTAGATGTTTTTGTGGAGTTAATGGGTGGAGTGGATGAAGCTTTTAAAATAGTGAGTGAAATTTTAAAAAAGAAAAAAGCTGTTGTTACTGCAAATAAAGCTATGCTTGCTTATCATCGTTATGAACTTGAAAATTTGGCTAAAAATTTAGCCTTTGGTTATGAAGCAAGTGTGGCTGGAGGAATTCCTATTATCAAGGTTTTAAAAGAAGGTTTAAGTGCAAATAATATTTTGGCTATAAAAGGGATTTTAAATGGCACGAGTAATTATATTTTAAGTTCTATGAGTCAAAAAAATATGAGTTTTGAACAAGCCTTACAAATAGCTCAAAATTTAGGTTATGCAGAGGCTGATCCAACTTTTGACATAGAAGGACAAGATGCAGCACATAAACTGCTTGTTTTATCAAGTATCGCTTATAATCTTAAAGCTAAACCTGAAGATATTTTGATCGAGGGTATTAGTGAAATTGCGCCTGAAGATATGTATTTTGCTAATGAGTTTGAATTTACCATAAAACTTTTAGGTATAGCTAAGGTGCGTGAAAATAAAGTAGAATTAAGAGTGCATCCTACTATGATAGATAAAGAAAAAATGCTTGCAAAAGTTGATGGAGTGATGAATGCTATAAGCATTAATGGAGATTTGTTGGGTGAAAGTTTGTATTATGGAGCAGGAGCAGGAGGAGAGGCCACTGCAAGTGCTGTGATTTCAGATCTTATGGATATAGCAAGAGATCAGGTAAAAGCACCAATGCTTGGTTTTGTGAATACTTTAGAATACGAGCTTTTAAGCAAAGATGAAATTTATACAAAATATTATTTAAGGGTGAAAGTTGAAGATAAAATAGGGGTTTTATCTAAAATCACACAATTGATGAGTGAAAATAATATTTCTATTGATAGTTTTTTACAAAAACCTAAAAAAAATGATGAAAATTACAGTACTTTGTTTTTTACTACGCATTTAACTTATGAAAAAAGCATACAAAATTTGCTTGAAATTTTACGCAAACAAGATTTTATAAAAACCAAGCCTTTTATGATGCGTATAGAATAATGGGTTTAAAAGCTTATTTAGATGGAATTTTAGGTGAAGATAAGGCTTGTAAATTTTTAAAAAAACAAGGCTTTGAAATTTTAAAAAGAAATTTCCATTCTAAATTTGGAGAAATCGATATAATAGCCAAAAAAGATGAAATTTTACATTTTATAGAGGTTAAATTTACTCAAAATAACTATGAAGTTTCTGAGCGTTTGGATAGAAAAAAACTTGAAAAAATTTTAAAAACTATAGAATTTTATCATCTTAAAAATGGAATTTCATCGGATTTTCAGATTGATCTGATTTGCATTAAAAATGATGTGATACAATTTTGCGAAAATATAAGTTTTTAAGCTGATATTTAAAAAAATAAAATACAATTAGACAAAAATTAAAGAAAGGAAAAATTATGGGAAAATATATTGAATTAACAAGTGATAATTTTGCTCAAGCAAAAGAAGGTGTAGCTTTAGTTGATTTTTGGGCTCCATGGTGCGGACCTTGTAGAATGCTTGCTCCAGTTATTGATGAACTTGCAAATGACTTCGATGGTAAAGCTAAAATTTGCAAAGTAAATACAGATGAACAAGGTGATTTAGCAGCTGAATTTGGTGTTCGCTCTATTCCTACACTTATTTTCTTTAAAAATGGTGAAGTTATAGATCAACTCGTTGGTGCACAATCTAAACAAGCAATTAGCGATAAACTAAACTCTTTACTATAAACTAAAGGCTAGTATAACTAGCCTTCTTCTTAAAAATTTCAAATTTATACTAAATAATAATTTTTATTAACTACTATTAAGAATAATTTTTATATCATTATTAATAATAAAATTCAATATAAAGGAAATATAAATGTTAGATGTAGCAATCATAGGTGGAGGTCCTGCTGGACTTAGTGCCGGACTTTATGCAACTAGAGGTGGTCTTAAGAATGTAGTAATGTTTGAAAAAGGTATGCCTGGTGGACAAATTACCTCAAGTTCTGAAATAGAAAATTATCCAGGTGTAGCCCAAGTTATGGATGGAATTTCTTTTATGGCTCCTTGGAATGAACAATGTATGCGTTTTGGTTTAAAACATGAAATGGTTGGAGTAGAGCAAATTTTAAAAAATAGTGATGGAAGTTTTACCATCAAATTAGAAGGTGGCAAAACAGAACTTGCTAAAGCTGTGATAGTTTGTACAGGTTCAGCTCCAAAAAGAGCAGGTTTTAAAGGCGAAGATGAATTTTTTGGAAAAGGTGTAAGCACTTGTGCAACTTGTGATGGATTTTTTTATAAAAATAAAGAAGTTGCAGTTTTAGGTGGTGGAGATACAGCTTTAGAAGAAGCTTTGTATCTAGCAAATATTTGTTCTAAAGTTTATCTTATCCACCGCAGAGATGAATTTAGAGCAGCTCCATCTACAGTAGAAAAAGTTAAGAAAAATGAAAAAATAGAACTCATTACTAGTGCAAGCGTAGATGAAGTATATGGTGATAAAATGGGTGTTACTGGTGTAAAAGTAAAATTAAAAGATGGTAGTATTAGAGATTTAAATGTTCCAGGAATTTTTACTTTTGTTGGTCTTAATGTAAGAAATGAAATTTTAAAACAAGACGATGGTAAGTTTTTATGCAATATGGAAGAAGCTGGGCAAGTAAGTGTTGATCTTAAAATGCAAACTAGCGTTGCTGGACTTTTTGCCGCAGGAGATCTTAGAAAAGATGCACCTAAGCAAGTTATTTGTGCTGCAGGTGATGGAGCTGTAGCTGCATTAAGTGCTATGGCTTATATAGAAAGCTTGCATTGATTTTTTCTTATTAGGCTAGAATTCCTAGCCTAAATCTTTATATCAACACTCCTTAAAAATATAAAATATTTTTCATAATGTTTTATAAATATTATTAAATATAATTTAAATTATATTTAATAATATTACATAATTATATATTTAAAAAAATATAAAAATATTATTTTTTAAATTAATATTTTTATATTAAAAGCTATAACTTACTTATGTTAAAAAAATAAGGAAGGAATAAACATAGACAAAAAACAAAGTCACAGAAATTTTCTTAAAGCCTCATCTTTGTTTGCTTTAGTAGGTGCTAGCGCACCAAGTATGGTTTTTGCTCATACGCACAATCAAAACAATTTGAATTCTATTCAAATTGATATTCTGAGTGAAGCAGTAGAAAGAATTTTTCCCAAAGATGATTTAGGACCAGGTGCTAAAAAATTAGGTATAGCTATTTTTATAGATAATGAACTTGCAGGAAATTACACGGAAGTGGAGCAAAAGATTATCGCTTTGGACCTTTGATACAAGGAAAGAAAAATCAAGGTTATCAATATCCTTTAACTAGAGCTGAACTTTTTAAAATGGGAATTAATGCTTTAGATGAAGAAGTAAAACTTCATTATAAAAAAGGCTTTGTAAAGCTTAGCGCAAAACAAAAAGATGAAGTCTTAAGAGCTTTTGAGCAAGATAAAACCAAGGTTTCTTTTGAAGATAAGATAAAGGCGAGTGATTTTTTCACAGAATTAAGAAACATAACTATAGCAGGAGTTTATGCTGATCCAATTTATAGTGGCAATGCAAATATACAAGCTTGGCGTATGAAAAAATTCCCAGGGGCACAAATGACTTACGCAGCTCAAGTTTTAGATGGAGATAAATTTGAAGTGATAGAGCCTATTTCTTTGGCTGATATGTCGCATTAAAGGAATACAAATGGCAAAAATACTTAAAAAACAGATATTGTTGTTATAGGTTTAGGTTGGAGTTCGTCTATTGTTGCAAATGAGTGCGCTAAAGCAGGACTTAAAGTTGTCACCTTAGAAAGGGATGGACATCAAGATACTTCTGATTTTTTGGGTGCACACGATGAATATAAATATGTCAATAATGTTGCAATGAAACAGGATTTAAGCAAAGAAACTCAAAGTTTTAGGAATTCAGGCGATAAAATGGCTTTGCCTATGAGAAAAATTACTATACTTTTGATGTGGGAAATAATGTAGGTGGAGCAGGAGTTCATTGGAATGGTATGAGCTATCGTTTTTTACCTTATGATTTTGAAATAAAAAGCAAAACCGAAGAACGCTATAGTAAAAATAAAAATTTCTAAAGATTATCCTATACAGGATTGGGGTGTAACTTATGTGAAATGGAACCTTATTATGATAAAGTTGAAAAATTGGGGTTTCTGGAGAAGATAAAAGTCCTTTCTTAGAAAAAAGAAGCAATCCTTATCCTAATCCACCTTTGGAAAAATACTATGCTTAAAAAATTTAGAGAAGCGGCTAAAAAATTAGGGTATCATACTTGCATGGTTCCTGCTTCAAATTCTTCTCAAAGTTATACAAATCCTGACAAACAAAGCTTGGGAGCCTGTCAGTATTGTGCTTTTTGTGAGTATTTTGGTTGCGAATATGGAGCTAAAGCTTTTCCTATAGTAACAACCATACCTTCAGCTTTAGCAACAAAAAATTTAGATATTAAAACTTATGCTAATGTGTTAGAAATTTTGCATAAAGATGGTAAAGACAGGGGTAAAATTTATCAATACTTTAACTTTAGAAGAATTTATCCAGCCTGCAGAAGTGGTTATGCTAGGCTCTTATGTTTTCAACAATGCTAATTTAATGGTTTCTAATATAGGCGAAATTTATAATCCAAAAACAGGCAAAGGAACTTTAGGAAAAAATTATAGCTATCAAATCACACCTAGTGTTAATGGTTTTTTAAAAGATCCATTTAATCTTATCTTGGAGCTGGGGCACTTTGCAATTGGATAGATGATTTTAATGGGGATAATTTCGATCATTCCAAACTTGATTTTATCCACGGTGCAAGTTTTAGACTTTCTCAAAACTGGGATCGTCCTATAGCTTCAAACTCTACAGAACCTAACACACCTTCATGGGGAGTCGAATTTAAAAAAGCTTCTATTTATAATTATACTCGATTTACTTATATTGGAGCTCAGGGTGCATCTATTCCTTATATAGGTAATTATTTATCCCTTGATCCAACTTATAAAGATACTTATGGACTACCACTTATCCGCGTAACCTATAATTTTACCAAGCAAGATAAAAATCTTTATAATTTTATGCTTCCAAAACTAAAAAGCATCATGCAAGAAATGGGAGCGCAAAATATTTACACTTCGCCAAAATTAGGAGATTATGGAGTAGTTTCAAATAGTTGGTATACTTTTACACATATTGCCGGCGGAACTATAATGGGTACAGATAAAAACACAAGTGTAGTTAATCCTTATTTACAACATTGGGATGTTAATAATCTTTTTGTCGTAGGTGCAGGAATTTTCCACATAATCTAGGCTACAACCCTACCTTAACCTTAAATGCTTTAGCCTATCGTGCTAGCAAAGCTATTATAAAATATTTAAAAACTGGTAATTGCTAATACAGTGATTAAATTCCAAGCCTTAAGTTTTTGGAATTTATTAGCTTCCTATCACTCCACCATCAAGTTTTCTTATCATCATTACACTCGATCTTGGCGTTTTTCCATAAGGAAAAGTACTACCTTTTAAATCTTCTCCTGGATGTTGTATGCCTACAAACATTGTAGTATAATCCTCACTAAAAGCAATCCCTGTTAATTCACAAGCAATAGGCCCTGTTAAAAAACATTTCCCCTGTTTTTGGATTTGCTGCTAGCATGCAGTTATTTCCTATACCTTCGTATTCATCTTTATTAGAATAAGATCCATCTGTTTGTATCCAAAGTCTTCCATCTCTATCAAATTTAAGTCCATCAGGAGAATTAAATTTATTTTCACTTATAATAACTTGTAATATTATTTGAGCCTTTATATAAGCCTTGTTGGTTATCAGGATTTCCAACAAAAGTAAAAATTTCCCAAGTAAAATCATCGTCTTTATGAGAATTTTTTGGCATCCATTTTAAAATTTGTCCATAAACATTTTTAGTCCTTGGATTTACTGCATATGATTTTATTTTCATCATAAAGTTTTGCTTTACTAAAAAGTGAATCATCCCAAGAAATTAAAACCTTTGCCTCATAACCTTGTGGTACTATAACTTTATCTTGTGTGCTTACACTAACAGCTTTAAAACCTAACAAATCCTTATCCTTAAGCATAAAAAGCACTTAAATTTGAACTTAAAAAAAGCCACCATAGAACCTAAAGCTAAACTTTTTAAAAACAATATTCTTTCCATTTATTTTTACTCCATATTAAAATTTAAAACAATGGAAATATAGAAATATTTGGAAACTTTTTAGAAATTTTGATGAAAATTTAAATCGAAGGAAAAATTTATACCTAGTTTTTCACTAGGTATA
>NZ_RYYB01000007.1:0-8557 GCF_004378925.1 Campylobacter sp. CH186
AAGAAGCTAAGCACATCGTGGGTGATGATACTACGCCTTACTGGCAGGGGGAAAGTAGCTCATTGCGGACTTGTTAATTCTACTTAACTTGCCTATAAAATTAATAATCAGTTTTTTAGTTTGTAATTAAAAATTTATTTACATGTAAAATTGTATAAAATTTCGGAAGTGATGCATGGAAAAATTTATTGAAAGGTTGCTTGAAGAAGATATTAAATTTGAAAAAGATGTGAATAATGGTTTGAGTGATATAAATATATTTGATGCTTTGAATATTGAAACAAAAGAAAATTATCATTCTAAATTTATAGCTTATTTAATTGATATAAATAAGGATCATTATCAAAAAAATTTTGCAAAGGTATTTTTAGAAAAACTTGGTAAGAGTTTAGTAAATACGAAATTTGAAAATTTAAACATAGAAGATATAAAAAGCGTAGAAACAGAAGCCTGCATAAAAGATAATAGAAGGATAGATATTTTAATAACATTAAGTGATAAAAGATATATTATAATAGAAAATAAAATTTATGCAAAAGATCAAAAAAATCAATTGAAAGATTATATTAATTTTGTAAGAAAAAATATCAAAAATATAGAAGATTGTTATAAAAACATATTGACTATATATTTGCATCAAGACGAGTTTGCTAGTCCTAGCGATTATAGTTTGGGAAATTTTACCATAAAGACAAATTTGATTAAAGATAAAAATGAAAATAATGTTAGCTATTATTTGAAGATGGATTACATATGGATTAAGGAATGGATTGATGAGTGTATAAAAATATATGAAGAAAAATCAACCAAAGATCAAAAATTTATTCTTGATATACAAAACATTATTTTTACTCTAAATCAATACAAAAGTATTTTACAATGGTATATGACAGATGAGTATACTCAAAGAGATGATGTATTAGAATTTATTTTTCAAGACAATATAAAAATGCAAAATTTAAAAAATGCTATGATTTTATATAGATATAACAAAAATAAATCAGAGCTTAAAAATTTAAATGAAGAAAAATATAAGAAAGCTAAAGGTATTATCCAGCATAAATGGAGTAACATCTGCGAATATATAATAGAAGAATTTTTTGATAGTTTTAAACATAAGGAAATTAAAATAGGTGATATAACTTTTATCGGCAATAAAATAGAAGAAAATCGTGTTAATCATGGTGTGTTTATATTTTATCCTATAGATTATAAGAGTGAAAGCATATATCCATGTATATATATTTATTTTAGAAAAAATTACTATGATACTGTTGGTTTGACATTTGAAATTTCAAATGATAATGAAGAAGATATAGAAAATGAAAAATATAAAGAATGTTTAAAATTATTTAAAGATGTAAAAGAAGAAAATGTTAGAAAATATCAAAATCACTATTATTGTGATAAATTAATAAACAATGAAAAATTAGAAGGAGAATACGCTTTTATTTATTGGTTGATTGAAAATCAAAATTCTAAAAAAGATTTTATTCAAATTTTAAATGATTTTTTTATTAAAAAACCTATACAGGAAGCATATAAAGGTATTAATGATATATTAAATTCTTAAAAAATTTTATATAAAAGTAAAATTTGATAAAATACAAAATATTTTTTATAAAGGTTAAAAATGTATTTCACTTTGCTAAATGAAAAAGATTTTTTCAACCCATACTACCGCAAAAAGCAAATCATGCAAAATGAATTTGATATATTTAACAAGGCTTTAATGCAATATCTAGAAAGACTTGAAAGTTCGCAAAGTGAAAATGAAGATTATCTTGTAGCTAATGCACTTAGTCCATTTTTAACCATGTTAAATTTCAAAACCCACATCAAAACCAAGCAAAAAGGCAAAAGTGAGATTGACTTATCCATCTCTAAAGATGAGTTTAGTAAAGACTTAGAAGTTCTTATTGAGGCTAAAAAGCCAAATTCAAAAGAATTTATCACTCATACAAAGGTAAATTCTAAAGCCTTACACGAGACTATTTTATATTATTTTAGAAATAGAGAGTATAGTTTTAGCTTAAAATTTATTATCATCACAGATTTTTATAAATTTTACATTTTTAAAATTAGTGAGTTTGAAGAGCTTTTTTATAAAAATCCAAGTTTTAAAAAACTTTTTGAAGAATTTTGTAATCCAAATTCACTTTTCAAAGGTAATACTGAAGAATTCTATAAAGAAGTAGCCAAACTCATAGAAAATTCCAAAGAAAACTTAAAAGGCTTTTTGATTGACTTGACATTTTTAAAAGACAAACAAAAATCAAATTTTAAAAAGCTAGCAAGTATTTTTAAAACTTTTCATAGAGACTTTTTGCTAAGTGAGTTTAACCCCAACGATGCAAATTCACTCAACAATGCTTTTTACAAAGAGCTTTTATATATCTTAGGGCTTTGTGAGAGCAAACAAAACTCAAAACTCATCATCGCAAAAAGCGAAGAAAGCAAAGAAGAGCAAGGAACTTTCTACACCGCTATAAACTCTAAGCTTAAAGAAGAAAATTTTGAAACCATCTTAAAACTTTTGATCTTATGGCTTAATCGCATTTTGTTTTTAAAGCTTATAGAGTCAAATTTGGTGCGTTTTAATGATGATAAAAATTTGAAATTTTTAAATTTCAAAAAAATCCCTGATTTTGACAAGCTTAGCGAACTTTTCTTTGAAGTCTTAGCCAAAGAAAAAAGCACGCGAAAGAAAAGCGAATTTGCCTATCTGCCTTATCTAAATTCTTCTTTGTTTGAAAAACAAAGCATAGAAAACACACTTGAAATTTCAAGCTTAAGCAATGACTTAAAGCTTTTTTACTATAAAAACACTGTGCTAAAAGATGATAAATGTAAAGCTAAAAAAGGACAAGTGGGGCTTTTAGAATACTTGTTTGAATTTTTGGATAGCTTTGATTTTGGTAGCGATGATGAGCAAAGCGAAATTTTAAGCCAAAAAGAACTCATAAGTTCAAGTGTTTTAGGAAATGTGTTTGAAAAACTCAATGGCTACAAAGAAGGAAGTTTTTACACGCCAAGCTTTATCACTTCTTATATGTGTAAAGAAAGTATCACAAAAGTTGTGCTTGATAAATTCAACGCTCAATTTGATCTTGATGCTAAAGATATAAGCGAACTAAGAAAGTCTTTAAGAAAAGAAGACAAAAAAGCACAAAAAGAGCTTTTAAACTCTATAAAAATTTGCGATCCTGCGGTGGGAAGTGGGCATTTTTTGGTTTCTGCTTTAAATGTTATGTTAAGCATTTATGATGAGCTAAATCTTTTTGATGAAGAATTTTATCTAGAAGTGCAAAACGATGAAATTCTCATCACGGGTAGAAAAGGCGAGTTTATAGAGTATAAACGCCCAAAAACACCTAAAGATAAAGCCCATCTTATCCAACAAGAACTTTTTCACACCAAAAAAGACATCATAGAAAACAACCTTTTTGGAGTCGATATCAACCCCAACTCATGTGAGATCACCAAGTTAAGGCTTTGGATAGAGCTTTTAAAACATAGCTTTTATCAAAGCTTTGATGATGGGAATTATCACGATCTTAAAACCCTGCCAAATATCGATATAAACATAAAATGCGGAAATTCTTTGGTATCTTACTTTGAAACAGGCAAAAGCCTAAGCCACTACCCTAACATCAAAGAACGTATGGGCAAATACAAACGCATAGTAAAAGACTATAAAGAAGGCTTTTACACAGATAAAAGCCACATCAACCAAGAGATAAAAAATCTCAAAATTTCTTTTAAAAATTTCTGCTTTGCAGATAAATTTAAAAAAGAAATGAAAAGCTTTAATGATAAATGTGAAAAATACTCTAAAAAATACGGAAATTTCTTAGCCGTAGATGATGAAAATTTGAAATTCTTTGTTAGTGCGAATTTGACTCTTTTTGACTTTGATGAAAAAGAAGCCACAAAAGAATTTGCAAATCTTAAAAAAGAATACGACAATATCTTCAACCTAGAAAGCAATCATCCTTTTGAATGGCGTTTTGAATTCCCTGAAATTTTGGACGATGATGGAAATTTCAAAGGCTTTGATCTCATCATCGGCAATCCGCCTTATATAAAAGAAAATGATAAT
Organism: Campylobacter sp. CH186; assembly: GCF_004378925.1. Taxonomy (NCBI): domain Bacteria; kingdom Pseudomonadati; phylum Campylobacterota; class Epsilonproteobacteria; order Campylobacterales; family Campylobacteraceae; genus Campylobacter; species Campylobacter sp. CH186. Next base: position 4,103 of record NZ_RYYB01000007.1, read on the forward strand.
AAAGATCTTTTTACCAATACAAAAAAGTTAAGAACTTATCAAGGAAAAATGGATATTTGGTATCATTTCGTAGGGCGTGGATTTGATATACTTAAGAATAATGGATATTTAGCATTTATCGCTACAAATAATTGGGTTACAAATTCAGGGGCTAAAAAACTACGCAATATAGTTTTAGAAGAATCTCAAATTTTAAGCCTTGTTGATTTTAGTTCTTTTATGGTGTTTGATTCTGCAAGCATACAAACTATGATAATGCAATTTCAAAAAATAAAACCGCCTAAAAATTACGAATTTCATTTTGCTAAAATCACAACCCAAACTCCAATTTATGAAGATGTTATAAATCTTTTAAAAAATGAAAAAACCCAAAACAATGAAATTTTAAGCATAAATTTAACTCCAAAAAAATTTATAGATAAAACTTTAAATTTCACAAAAAGCGACTATGAAGAACTTTTTAACAAAATCCAAAAATATGGAAAATTTTACCTTGAAGAAAGTGAAGTGGCACAAGGGATAGTTCCAGCTATAGATGAAGCTTTTGTGATAAAAGATAAAAATGTTTTTTCCAAAAATGAACAATGTTTTATAAAAGAATATTACACAGGATTGAGTGGAAAATTTTATTCTAGCTTTACTGATAAATATTTGATTTATTTGTCTAATAAAAATTATTCTGGAAATTTAGATGATTTACCTAATTTGAAGCAACATTTTCAAAAATATAAAGAAATACTGAAAGAATCAAAAATTAAATATAAAACTCCAAATAAGCCATACTTTTATTTGCATAGAGAACGAGAAGAAAAATTTTTTAAAAAAGGTGAAGAAAAAATTATTTCACAAGTTAGATGTATAGAGCCAATTTTTGTATATTCTAATGAAAATTTTTATGGTTCTAGAGCATTGTTTTTTATTCAGACTTGTAGAATTAATTTGAAATATTTAACTGGAGTTTTAAATTCAAAACTCATAGCTTTTTGGTTAAAGCACAAGGGAAAAATACAAGGAAATCTATTCAAAATTGATAAAGAGCCTTTGCTAAATATCCCTGTAGTAAATATAAATTCTAAAAATGAAAAATTAGCAAACAAGCTTATAAGTTTAGTCGATGAAATTTTAAAAGTCAAAGAACAAGACAAAAACGCAAACACCCAAGAACTAGAAAACAAAATCAATTCTTTGGTTTATAAACTCTATAACTTAACTGAAGAAGAAATAAAAATCATTGAAGGAAGATAGTATGAAATATAAATGGATAGTTAAAAATGCTTATATTAACTTCAAGCTTAATAATTTATATATGCTAATTAACCCTTCACATAAAATCTATCTTAAAAAAGATATGTGTTATTGTTTTGAAATTTATATAAAATATAGAATTTTTAACAATTGTATTTTAGTTTGTGATATGTTGGATAATTGGTGGAAATTGATTTCTTCAACTCTTCATTTAGATAAAAGTCATATAAAATATAACTATCTTTCAAATACATTTATTGTAAGTGATTTTGAGCTTGGAATTAAACTAGAATCTAATTTGCTAACAAAATTTAATTTTGAATTTTATAATGGATTGATTCTCAATCAATTATCAATTACCAATGGACTATCCCTTAAAAGAGAAAACTATAATAAATCTTTGAAATTTTCAAATTGTAAATTTAATAAAGAGTTTTGTATCGCTAGAATTAATATTAGCAAACAAATTGTTTTTGAAAATATATACTTTCTCGAAAATGTCTTTATTGAATGGGTAAATTTTAATGAAAATTCATGCCTAAGGTTTTTTAAATGCAATTTTAAAAAGCAATGTAATTTTAAATATAATATTTTTTACAATGAAATTGATTTTTTGGATATTTACGCTAAAGAATTAATTTTAGAACAAAATATATTTAATAAATTTTTATATATCCAAAATTCCACCATTAATAATATTAATTTGTGGAAAAATAAATTTAAAAATAGATGTTATTTTATGGATTCTGTTTTTGGAAACAAAAACAATGAAAATATTAAATTAAATTTTTCAAATGCTCATTTTGAAGATAATGCTTATTTTAATAATTCTGAATTTTATAGTTATGCTGATTTTCACGAGTGTGAATTTGATGATATAGCTTGTTTTTATGGAGTAAAGTTTTATAAGGCTCCGAATTTTAGCGCTTGTTATTTTAAAGAACCAAAAGCTGTAAATTTAATCAATGTCGATATAGATAAGCTAGATTTTAAATCAGTGGAGAAATATATAGAAGATAATTATAAAGATGAAAGTTACAAAAACGAAACCAAAGGAATACAAGATGAAAAAGAGATTTTTAAAATTCAAAATGAATATAGATTAAGATATGCTAAAAATTTAAAAGATTCTTTCAGGGTTATAAAAGATGTTTTAATCACTCAAAATAATACCTTAGAAGCTCAAGAATGGCATAAATTAGAACTTTATGCGAAAGAGAAAGAATTGGAAATTCAATTAAGTAAAAATAAAAATGACAATTTAAAAAAAGAATCTAAAAATCAAGTATATAATCCTAAGGATTATGAAAAAATAAATTCTTCAAGACTAAAAACATTAAAATCAAAATTAATGCCTTTAATTTTTTATTCTTTATTACCAATGGCACATACATTATTTCTACCATTTTATTTATTTTGCACTATTTTTATAATAATAAAAATAATAACAAAGATATTAATAAAAATATCAAAATTATTTTATTATTTTTATATATCTTTTAGACCTTTAGAATGGAATAAGTTTATAATTTTTTGGAAAGTAAAATTTAATCATTGTATAAAAAAATTAATGACTTTTGGAAGAAAAATGCTAGATTTTACTTTATGGTTTGATTGTATTTTATTGCAAGTTTATAGGAATACTAGTAATCATCATACAAATTTCTTAAAAATTTTAAATTTTACGATTTTAATGATTTCATCATATGCTATTTTTGGCTTATTATTTTTAAATAATATGGATTTTATATTATCTTTTGGTCCAATGACAATAGCTGCAATGAATTATATCGTTTTATTAATGTTATTAATTATTTTTATTAGCCTTACAAGGCAATTATATCAACATGGTGCTATTTTATTATTTCTTATTTATGGTCTTTTTATAATCAGCATAGTATCATTTTTATCACCAATATACATTCCAGCTTTTTATTTTTTAATTTATTTTGTAGGTATATTAATTTCCTATCTTTTATTTATCTGTAAAATTAAACTTTTTGTTTTTATTTCGAGATTGTTTGCCTATATTTGTCTAATTGGGGTTGTTATTTTAAAACCTCAACTTATCAATCCTTTTGTAGGAATTTTTTCATCGGATAAACTTTATGAAAGTAAATTTGAAAAAAGGTTAAATGATTTAAATACGAGTGCTATTATAAATCTAGCAAGCATATTGCAAAATGATTTTAATCTCCATTTAAAAGATCAAAATATTTCTTTTACAGAGTTAAATTCAGCTAAAGCTTTGATAATAGCAAATAAAGAAAAATTAAAAGAAATTTTATCTAAAGTGTATAATGATAAATATGTAAGTGATTATAAAAAGGTTTTAAATGAACTAGAAAATAACACATCAAATGTAAAAAATATCATAGAAGAGATAGACAATAAAAACAACAATAGCGTTGTATCTGCTCAACTTAATAAATTTTTAAAATTAAATTTTAATCAAGAAATAGATATTTTATATGCGATAAAAAGTAATTTTTCTATATCTGAAAAACTATCACCTGAGCAAATGGCTCTTTTTGATCAAAAAGACAGTCAAGATAAATTAAAAAGTGTCTTGGCTCTTTTGAAATTTAAATCAAGTTTTGAAGGGATTTTAAAGATTATAAATCAAGACGAGATTACAGAAAACACCATAAAATCCACTGGTGTTTTATATGGCATTATACTTTTGCTTTGTATATTTTCACTCCAAAAGACCGCGCGAAAAAATTCTATAGTGCCAAGTTGAAAGGTTAAGTAAAGGGTTAAAATGAAAGAATTTGATGAAAAATTAGCACAATATGGAATTTTTACTATAAATGGTGTGGAAAATATAGATTTAATTAAAAAAGAAATTGTTTTAGAAAATATCAGTATAGAAAGAATAGATTTTAATATTTTACAAGAAAAAGGCATTAAAAGATTAATTATAAAAAATAGTGAAATTTTAGAAATTTATTTTTCTAAGACAAATAATTTTTTTATATATTTTTTAAATTGCGATTTCAAATGTAAATTAATTGCTAAAAAATGTATTTTTCAAGATCAAGTCAAATTTATAAAATGTATTTTTGAAAAATGTGTCGATTTTAATGCTTCAAAATTTAAATCAAAAGTCAGTTTTACAATTTCAATTTTTAAAGAAAATGCTAGATTTATAAAAACTGAATTTTTAGCAAAATGTAATAATCATAAAATTATTGAAAATAATTTTAA
>NZ_RYYB01000007.1:8566-81168 GCF_004378925.1 Campylobacter sp. CH186
TAAAGAAAATGCTAGATTTATAAAAACTGAATTTTTAGCAAAATGTAATAATCATAAAATTATTGAAAATAATTTTAAAGAAGTAAAATTTTGTAATAATGTTACTTTTAGAAGAGCAAAATTTGAATCAAAAGTTAGCTTTACAATTTCAATTTTTAAAGAAAATGCTAGATTTATAAAAACTGAATTTTTAGCAAAATGTAATAATCATAAAATTATTGAAAATAATTTTAGTGAAACTATTTTTTATAATAAAACTAATTTTTATAAAGCAAAAATTGTTTCAAAAATAGATTTTAAGATTTCTCGTTTTAAAGGTGAGATTAGATTTGTTGAAACTAAGTTTTTATCAAAATTAGATAATGAAATTGCAAATAATTTTAGAGAAGTTGTATTTGAAGATAAGGTTTATTTTAATAAAACAAAAATTAATACTCAAATAAATTTTAAAATGGCAAAATTTAAAAATAATGTTGAATTCGTAAATTTACACAACAATGTTAGTTTTAATAATGTTAATTTTAAAGGCATTGTAAATTTTGAAAATTTAAATATTAATACTTTAAATTTTAAAAATGTTATATTTAACAATATAGTTAGTTTTGATAATATTAGATTTGATAATAATTGTAAGCCAAATTTTGAAAACTGTACTTTTTCTGATCAATTTAATATAGAACATAAATATATAGAATATAAATTTGATGAGATTGAAAAAACACAAGAATATGATAAATTATTAAATTATAGAGATTTATTTAGAAAATTAAAAAGCAATCGTATAGCTCATCATAATCTAATTGACGCTTCAGAATTAAGAGCTCAAGAGCTTTATGCCAGAGAATTAGAATTAAAACATAAAGAAAACAAAAGTTTAAAAGAAAAAATAGAACGATGGCAACTTGTCTTTTATCGCAAGCTTTGTGATCATCATACAGATTTGCTTTTAAATTTAAAATGGTTGGTTGTAGTGATAGGCTTGTTCGCTTTACTGTATTTTGCTTCACGAATGATTCAGGATATTAGCTTGTTAAAAGCTTTAAATCAATACGGAGTATGTTTAAGTATAGTTGGTGTTTTTAATTTGCTTTGTTTGTATTGGTTTGGATGTATAAAAAAATTTGATTTTTTTGTGTATCTTAATTTGATTGTAGTTTTATGGGTGATATGTTATATGCCGAAAATAATCTTTGGAATAGTAAATATTATAGGTGATAAGAGTTATAATGGCTTTGAAAATGCTTTGATTACGATTTATACCATACTTTTAGCTTTAGTCCTTTTCTCGCTCCAAAAAACCGCACGAAAAAATTCCATAGTGCCAAGCTAAGCCTTAAAGCTTAGCTTGAAAATTTATCATCAGTCCTTTAAGTAGTATTCTATAGTAGAAACCACTCTTATGGTTTTGATGTAAGGGGTGTTTTTATCCCTGTTGCTGATGCTAAATTGTCCTTGAGAAGCCTTTTTTATCTTGCCTAGATGGCTGTTTGAATCTTGTGCGAATTTTATCGCTGCATTTCTAGCATTGAGCGTTGCTTCTTCTATCATTTGAGGTTTTATCTCATTGAGTTTAGTATAAAGGTATTCTATGTCATAATTATCGATTTTCGTTACTATGCCAAATTTTGCAAGACTTGAAATGTTTTCTAGTATGCTTTTTCCAAGCTTTACATTTTGCGTATAGATGAGTAAATTCGCAGTACCTATGTATCGGTATGTAGCTTGAGTATCGTTGCTATAAGGATCGCTTAAACGATCTATGATGTTTGGCGAGTTGTAGCTGATCTCATCTTCTTTTACGCCTTGTTCTTTTAAAAATTTGATGATATTTTCTTTATCTTGTTCTAGTTCTTCGTATAAATTTGTAAGATTATTATTTGATCTTGTGAATTTTATAGGAAGTATCAAAGTATCCGCTTCGACTTCTTTTTGACTTAAACCCTTTACACTTACACTTCTTTCAAATGTTTTAAAATCACTTAAAGCCTTGTTAAATCCAAAAGCTAGAATCAAACTTGCCAAAACTATGGCTAAAGCCATAAAGATATTATTTGTTTTCATTTTTTCTCCTTTATTTTGATTAGAAAATATATCATATTTGCAACCAATACGCAAGCACACATTACAAAAGCAAGGATTATCGGCGTATTTGCGTTAATAGCCCCAACCACAAAAGAAATAAGCCCTGCAAAACCAAATTGTATCGTTCCAAGCACCGCAGAAGCAGTTCCGCTATGTTCTTTAAACCTTGCCATAGCCAAAGTTGTGGTATTGGGTGCGATGAAACCAAGCATAGCGATACTTGTAAAAATACTAAGTTCAAAAAGCAAGAAATTTGGATGAAAAAAGGCATTTACAAGTAAAATCACGGTCGATATAAACATTATCATCAAAGCTTTTGCCAAAATTTTTTCGCTTTCGTATTTTAAAACCAATCTTGCATTGATATTTGCACAGATGACAAAACCTAAAGCATTTGCCCCAAAAAGCAAGGCAAATTGTTGCTCGCTTAAGCTAAAAAACTGCGTAAAAACAAAGCTTGATCCTGTGATATAAGCAAACATCGCCGCCAAAGCAAAAGAAGCACACAGTATATAAACCAAAAAGCGTTTATCGCTTAAAACAAATTTGTAGCTTTTCATCGCTTCATGATGGGAAAATTTTTTGTTTTTAAGATGAGGTGCGGACTCTTTTAAACCAAAAAGTATCATCAAAAAAAGCAAAATTCCCAAAGCAAACAAAGTCGCAAAAATACTATGCCATGAAAAATACTCTAGCAAAATTCCCCCAAAAGTTGGCGAAAGCATAGGAGCAAGAGAACTAAAAACCATCATCAAAGCAAAAATCCCTGCAGCTTCTTTGATCTCAAACAAGTCATTGACAATAGCCCTTGCGATAACCACACCTGCACAACCCCCAAGTGCTTCAAAAAATCTTAAAGCGATAAAAGCATAAATATCATCGATAATCACACAAAACAAACTCGAAACGATGAAGAAAAATATCCCCACCAAAGCTGGAATTTTACGCCCAAAAATATCACTTAAAGGCCCATATATAAGCTGTCCTAAAGCAAAAGCGATAAAAAAACTTGCAAGGCTAAGTTGGGTTAAAAAAGAGTTGGTTTGAAAACTTTGCTCCACATGAGAAAGTGCAGGCAAATACATATCTGTAGAAAGTGGTGCTATGCTTGACATCAAAGCAAGGATAATGATAAGTTTAAATTTGGCAAAGCCGTGAATTTTGGTGTGTTTTTGCATTTGTAATCCTAATTATTCTAAAAGAATGATTTTAACAAGTCAATCTTAGAATAATCTTTGTTTTTCTATGTTAAATTTAGGGAAAAATTCTAAGGAAATTTTATGCAAAATTTAAACCAAAATGAACAAATCAAATGCCCAAGTTGTGGAAGTTTTATCGATATCAGCACTGCTTTATATGCTCAAATTTTAGATAAAGCTAAGCAAGAAATGCTAAAACAAAAAAAAGAATTTGATGATGAGGTAAATGCCAAAAGAGCTGAATACACCAAAGCTTTAAATGATTTAAAAACTCAAAAGATAGAACAAGAAAAACTCATAAGCGAGCAAGTAAGCCAAAAGCTTCTTTTAGAAAAGCAAAAATTTGAACAAGAACTTCTCATGCAAAAGCAAAATTTCCAAAAAGAATTTAGCGAGAAATTTAACAAAGAGCATGAAAATGAAATGAAAATCATGCAAGAAGAACTCGAGAAAAAAAGCAAAGAGCTTAGCGAGTTTTTAAGCATAAAGGCTGAAAATGAAAGGCTAAAAAGAGAGCAAAAAGAAAATGAAGAAAGATTGAAATTTCAAGCCAAAGAAGAGGCTTTTAAAGAATTTAAAGAACAAGAAAGCAAAAATTTGGAATTTGAAAGAGAAAAAATGCGTCTTGAATTTCAAAAAAGTACTCAAGAGCAAGATCTTAAATACAAAGAACTAGAAACGAATTTTAAAAGCGTAGCCCAAAAGCTAGAAGACGCACAACGCAGGATAGAACAAGGCTCACAGCAACTCCAAGGCGAAGCAGCTGAACTACTTATAGAAGAATACATACAAAGTGAGTATTTAAGTGATGAAGTAAAAGAAGTGCCAAAGGGCGTAAATGGAGCTGATTGTCTGCATATAGTAAAGGATAATTTTGGAAATATTTGCGGAAGTATTTTATATGAAAGCAAACGCACTAAAGAATTTAATAAAGAATGGCTTGATAAACTTAAACTAGATAGTATAGCTGCAAAAAGTGATATAGCGGTTTTGATCACAAAAACTATGCCAAAAGATAAAGAAAAAACGCATTTTAAAGAAGGAATTTTGATTTGTACTTTTAATGAATTCAAAGGTGTTTTAGCAGTGCTTAGAGAAAGCATTATAAACGCTTATAAACTCAAAAATGCCCTACAAAACAAAGATGAAAAAAATCACATTTTATACGAATACTTAAATTCTAAGGAATTTAACACGCAAATCACTTTTATACTCAAAACTTACCAAAATATGAAAGAAGAGTTAGAAGCTGAAAAAAGGGCTTTACAAAATATATGGAAAAAAAGAGAAAGAGCTATAGAAAATCTAAGTTTTAATTCCACTGCCATAGTGAGTTCTTTAAACGCGATATTTAGCGACTTACAAGGTGGAAATTTGATAGGCGAAGAAGGGATTAAAAGTCTTGAAAATTTAGCAAAAGATGAGGATTAATTTTGGGCTAAGCCCAAAATTAATCATTCTCCTGGGAAGTGATTTGGATTTTTCCAAGGTCCGTATTTTACTTTTATGTATTCTTTAGGGTCTAAATTTTGTTGCGGTGAAGCAAAATACTCAGGTTTTAATGATGGGGATTTGCTATAAGCTGTATCAAGTCCTGCACGATTTTCTGTAGTGGTTATAGGCATTCTTACAAAACCTGTATTGACATAAGCTGCTATATCTAGTGCATCTTCATCGCTTAATATAGGATTATCTGCACTCGCACCAAAAGGCATGGCTGATTTTAAAAATCTTGCTAAAAATGGTATCATAGCCATGTGTCCACCATCAGGATAGATAAGTAAAGATGGATATAAATGTCCGCTACCTTGTTCGTAATTATCATTTTTTACCCCAAGTCCTCTTTCGCCATGACAAGCAACGCAATTTTCTTCAAAGAGTTTTTTTCCACGCACAGGGTCAGCTGGGCGATTTGGAAAATTCATCTTAGCAAAAAAATCTCCTTCAAGCTTTACGCCGTCTTTGATGCCATAAGCTTCTTTTAGCCACTTAAAATAAGCTAAAATTGCTTTCATTTCTTTAGAATCATTAGGAAATCTATGAGAGTCAGTTCCACCCATTCCGCGAATTCTATCTTCAACAGAGATGATTTTCATCGTTTCTATGTCAAGTCTTGGATAATTGTTTAGGACATTTAAAAATGGAATAACATATTTTTTTGTCCCTGGTAAACCATTGCCGTCATTGTCCATGTGACAGGAAATACAGTTTACTTCGTTGCTTGTCTTTTTTAGCTTGCTATAGGGTCCTAGAGTACTTTCTGTCTTGCTTAAAAGCTCTATGCCATAACGGATTAAATCCCCTTGCTTACCTTTTGGAACATCATTGATGCTTAAATTTTTATTTGGCCATTCTTGCACAGGTCTTTTGGAAAGTTCCTTAAAATACTCTACTCCTTCCTTGTCGCTTAATTCTTCTCCTACTTTGTAATCACTCACGCTTTTAGCACTAAGACTCAAACTAAGACATAAACCAAGCAATAAAATGTGTTTTTTCATGATTTTCCTCCTTTTTATTTGCAGTTCAAATTGATTTTAGTGTATTTTTTCTTAAATATTAAGCATAATAAGAATAATTTAAATAAAATTAAATTTTAAAGTGTTACTAAAAGTAATATATTTTTAAAGTATATAATTAATATTTATTAAAATTTTATAATATTAACTTTATGTTAATTATTTAAATAGTTTGTTTTTTATAGAGTTTAGATTTTCTTCTAAATTTTTGAAATTGTTTTCTAAATCTTTTTTTATATCTATAAAGAAAGGATTGCTTAAAGTAGCGATAAGATAATGATTTTCTTTAGAAAAGATATGATTTAAAGTGAAATTTTTATCTTTAAGTTTGATATAAATTTGGTCTTTGTTTTCAAAGCTAGGATTTTTGTTTGCACTTAAAATTTCGAGTAAAATTCCGCAAAAAAAGCGTTTGTTTTCGTCCAAAAACTGAATATCATAAATTTTAAAATCCTTAAATTCAAAGCAGTTTTGACTTTTAAATTCTTTCAAATCCTTTGTAAGCCCTAGTTTTAAAAAGTCTTTTTGGCTTAAACTTTGCTTTTTAAATTTCGCCCCAAAACGACGCAAAAACAAATTTAAAGCATCAATTTGTAATTCTTTTTGTGCGAGTTTTAGTTTTTTGGCTGTAAAACGAAAGAAAAAAACACCTACAAAAACAGCTAAAATCACTGCGATTAAGGCATCTCTTATAAAAACAAAGGCTAAAAAACCTACAAGTAGGGCTTCGATAATGCTTAGGAATTTTAAGATTCCTAAGCGTTTAAGTATATAAAGTCTATTATTTTCTAAGCTTTTTAAATCCATTAAGATTTTGCTTTTTCCATTCTTTTTCTTTGAGTTGGATCAAGATAGCGTTTGCGAACACGCACATTTATAGGCGTAACTTCTACAAGTTCATCTTCTTCTATCCACTCTAAAGCTCTTTCAAGGCTTAATTTTCTAGGTGGCACAAGCTTGATTGCATCATCGCTTCCACTCGCTCTTACATTGGTAAGATTCTTTCCTTTGATAGGATTAACATCTAAATCATTTGGACGAGAGTGCTCACCTATAATCATACCAGTATAAACTTTAGTTTGAGGCTCTATGAAAAGCACTCCACGCTCTTGAAGGTTAAACAAGGAATACCCTAAAGCCACGCCATTTTCCATAGAAATTAAAGCTCCATTATTACGCTTTTCAACCGCACCGCTAAAAGGACGGAATTCTAAAAAGCTATGATTCATCACACCTTCGCCTTTAGTATCGGTTAAAAATTGGCTTCTAAAACCTATAAGTCCGCGTGCTGGAATTTCAAACTCAAGTCTTGTTTGTCCATCGCCTGTTGGTGCCATAGTTTTCATTTCAGCTTTTCTTTTGCCAAGTTTTTCTATTACCGCACCGCTAAATTCCTCAGGCACATCGATAACTAAATGTTCAAAAGGTTCTGTTTTAACCCCATCTTCAACCTTTACGATAACTTCAGGTCTTCCCATGCAAAACTCAAAACCTTCACGACGCATATTTTCAGCTAAAATAGTGATTTGAAGTTCACCCCTACCGCTTACTTTAAATTTGCCTTCGCCTGTGCTTTCGTATTTCATAGCGATATTAGTTTTCATTTCAGCTTCTAAGCGTTCAGCGATTTTATTTGAAGTTACATGTTTTCCTTCAGTTCCTGCTAATGGGCCATCATTTACAGAAAATACTATACTTAAAGTCGGCTCTTCAATGTGTAAAGGATCAAGTGGCATAGGATTGTTTGGATCTACAACGCTATCACCTACATCTAAAGCTTCAAAACCTGCTATAGCTACGATATCTCCACTTCCTGCTTCTTCAATATCCATTTTTTCTAAGCCCATAAAGCCAATGAGTTTTGAAATTCTACCATTTACTTTGGTGCCATCAGCTTTTGCAAGCATTACGCTTTGGTTTTTCTTCACAACCCCATTGAAAATTCTAGCAATGCCTATTTTACCTACGAAATTATCATATCCTAAAGTGAAAACTTGAAGTTGTAAAGGATTATCATTTGTGCCACTTGGTGCTGGAACGCGTTCAAGTATGGTTTTAAAAAGTGGCTCCATATTATCACTTTCATCGTTTAGATCAAGCTTAGCATAACCATTTTTTGCTGCAGCATAAACTATGGCAAAGTCAAGTTGCTCATCGTTTGCATCTAGGGCTACAAAAAGATCAAAAATTTCATTGATCACTCTTTCAGGATCAGCAGCTGGTTTGTCGATTTTGTTGATTACAACTATAGGTTTAAGCCCTAAAGATAAAGCTTTTTTAACCACGAATTTAGTTTGTGGCATAACGCCTTCTTGAGCATCTACTAAAAGCAAAACTCCATCAATCATTTTTAAAACGCGTTCTACTTCTCCGCCAAAATCAGCATGCCCTGGAGTATCTATGATGTTGATTTTTGTACCTTTGTAATTGATTGCTGTATTTTTTGAAAGTATGGTAATGCCGCGTTCTTTTTCTATATCGTTGCTATCCATAACGCGTTCTGAAATTTGTTCTCTTTCGCTAAAGGTGCCTGATTGTTTTAACAATTCATCTACCATAGTGGTTTTACCATGGTCAACGTGAGCTATAACTGCTATATTTCTAATATTTTCCAAATTTTCTTCTCCAAAGCTAAATTTTTAAAAGCTTAGATTATACAAAAATTTAACTTAAACTACAAAGTATCAAAACTTGGAACACTTCTTGCTTCAAAAACTTATGAAATTAAAATTTTAAAAAGGAAGTTAAAATGTCAAAACCATTAAATGAAGAGATTTTTGTTGAATTTAAAAGTGATTTAGCTGAGAGAAAAAATGAAGTTTTGCTTCAAGTTTTAGAACTTTTAGAAACTTTTAGATCAGATAAAAACGAAAAAATGGCAAGAATTTCAAGTGAGCTTACAGAAATTTTAGAAAATGAAGAAAATTTAGAAAAAATTTTAAATGCTAAAAATTTAGAAGAGCTTTTAAATATCTTAACTGCTTTAAATGAAGACAAGATGATTAAAGTATATGAAGATTCTTATTTGAAAGAAAAATTTCCTAATGTAATGGTAGATAAATTTTTAAAATAATTTTTTGAAGGAAAAGTGATGTCAAATTTAGCTCCGCAAAATGATGTTTTAAATCTTACGCCGAGTAAAACTTCTACTACTAGCAGTTCTTTTAGTAAAACTAGTAAAAATAAAGAACATGAAAGTAGTGATAGTAAAAATTCAACTCAAGATGATACAGAGAGTTTTTTAAATTCTTTGCTCAATTCTATCGATGAAACTAATGAATTTTTACCTGATCATATGAAGATCAGTCAAAAAGAAGTTGTTAATGAAGCGATGAACAGACTTCAAAAAGGAGCTTTTGATGAGAGTGATAAGATAAGCATTTTCGAATCTGCTTCTTTTATGCAAATTCTTTCTTTATTGGATAAGCTAAAAACAGATACAGCAGATGTTAAACTGGCAAATCTTTCTACTCAACTTTCAAGTCTTATTAAAACAGAGGCTAATTTTAATGCTTTAAAAGGCGCATCAAATCTTAGTGAGCTTTTGGACATAGCTAAAGATTTGGGTTTAAATGTAAAAAATATTAAAGTAGATCGTCTTCTTGATCTTAAAGCAACTTTTCCAAATTTAGATAAGGCTGATTTTTTTAAGGGTGCTGTGGATAATGTTTTTAAAGAAATCATCAATAATAAAATTTCCAATGTGAGTAAAAATTTAAATCACAATTTACAAAATACAACTCATACTACAAGCACTCATTCTACGCAAAAAATAAATTCTAAAGATAGCGGTTCTTTGCTTTCTCAAACTTTAAAAAATTTAGACTCCATACTTTCATCCAAAGAAAGCAAACACGAAAAAAATGATAAAGTTAAATCAAAAATAGAAGAAGATGTCACAGATGCTAAAAATACTTTAAAAAATATCAAAAATGATGAGTTTACAAAAAATTTAACAGAAGAGTTAAATATAAAAGATAAAAAAAACCAAGATAATTTAAATAAAGATAACAATCTTAAAGATTTGATTAAAGATAGTACAAAACAAGATAAAAATTTAAACAAAGAGTTAAAAGACAATGCAAGCACTCAGGAGCTTACAAATCTTAAAGATTTTAATAAAGAAAACAAAGATTTTAATAAAGAGTTAAATAAAAATCAAGAAAAAAACAATTTAAATCAAGAGAATATACAAGATCAGAATAAAAATTTAAAGAACAATAATCAAAATTTAAATCTTGATAAAAATTTAAATAAAGAAATTGTCAAAGATGCTCAGAATTTAGTTTCAAATTTAACACAAAAAGATTTTAGTTTAAATAAGGAGCCTAAAAACAACAACAAAGAAAATAAAGATATAAAACAGAATTTCTTTGATCAAAAATTAAATTTTGAAAATTTAAATAAAACTCAAGTAGTTCAAAACAAAGAGAATAATGCAAATTTTAATAACAATACCAATAAAGAAACTTTTACTCAAGAGCAAACAAAAACGCACAGTGAAAATGTAGATAAAAATAGTTTAGATGAGTTAAATTCTTTAGTCAAAGACTTAAATAAAGTAACACAAAACAATGCTCGCAATATCACTCCTAAAGAGACTTTGCAACATTTTTCACAAGATTTAAAAGAGGCTGTGGATCAATATAAAGCGCCTATTACTAAACTTAGCATCACTTTAAATCCTAATAATCTTGGAGAAGTGGAGGTAACTTTGATACAAAGAGGCAATAACCTTCATATCAATTTCAACTCCAATACCAATGCAATGAATTTATTTATTCAAAATCAAGCCGAGTTTAAAAATTCTCTTGTAAATATGGGATTTACTGGACTTGAAATGAATTTTAGCGATCAAGGTAAAAGAGAGCAAAATCAAAATCAAGGAAAAAATCGTAGTGGATATGGTTTTAAAGATGCTTTAGATGGAAAAAATGAAAGTGAAAAAGTCAATCTAGAGCTTGTTTTAGCGAAGTATTTCTAAGTTGGAACACTTATTGCTTAAATAATAAAAAACTAAATAAAAAGGAGTTTATAATGATATCATCATCGGATTGGAATTTAAATACTGCCGCTACAACTTCAGGTACTACTTCTTCAGGAAGTACTAGTGGAACAACTGGAACAGATTCAAGCAGTAGCTCAGGAATAGTGAGCAATCCAAATGCTACCTTAGATAAAGATGCATTTTTAAAACTTCTTTTGATTGAGCTTCAACATCAAGATCCAACCGATCCTATGGATAGTGATAAAATGCTTACACAAACCTCACAGCTTAGTGCACTTGAAATGCAGCAAAATACCAATACAACTATGCAAAAAATGGTTGAAACTATGGAAAAACTTTCCAATTCTTTTAGCACGAGCATGAGTACTGCAGCAGTGGGAGCTATAGGAAAAATGGCTACGGTAAATGAAAACAAAGTCAAATTAACAGGCGCAGATGAGGTTATTGCACTAAAAATGTATTTGCCTGAAGATTCGGATGATAAAGGAATCACCTTAGAGGTTTATGATAAAAATAATAAGTTGGTATTTAGTGAAAAAAGTAATGAGGGAAAAGAAGTATCAAAAGGTTTATTTACATTAGAGTGGCCTGGTAGAAATAATGATGGTGTTTATGCTGGGGATGGAGAGTATAGTGTTAAAGTGGTTTATAATAATAAAAACGGGGAAAAGATCACTGCAAATTATGGAACTTATCCTATAGAGGGTATTAAATTTGTTGATGGGGTTGCTTATGCAAAAATGGGTGGTCAATATGTAAGTTTTGATGATATTGGTGAAATTAGTGATTATAAACTTGGTTCATCTTCAACTTCCGTTGGAGATAGTTCAGGTGGAGACTCAAGTGATGGAGATTCTTCTAATTCTGGATCCACAGAAGAAGGCGACAAAGAGGAAAAGGCATAAGCCATGATGAATTCATTTTATAATGGAATTTCTGGAGTTAAAACAAATAGTTTTGGTATTGATATTTATGCAAATAATATAGCTAATGTTAATACTACAGGTTTTAAGTATTCTGATGCTCAATTTAAAGATATTTTTTATAGCACCATAACTACTCAATCAACTAATCCTGCTCAAGGTGGATATGGCTCAGGATCAGCTTCTTCTAATGTGGTTTTTGAACAAGGTTCTCTTGTGGCAAGCGATAGCGAATTTGATGTGGCTTTACAAGGAAAAGGATTTTTTGGGGTTTTGGGGGCGGATGGTAATGCTTACTATACTAGAAATGGATCGTTTAAAAGAGATGCAAATGGATATTTGGTAGATTCTTATGGAAATTTTGTTTTAGGAACAATGAACCCTGCTTTTACCGGTATCAACTATAGCGATAGGGTTGCGGGGCTTATGGGGGATTATCTTAACACAGGAACTCCGGTAAATAATGGTTTTACCGTAAATTCAAATAATTCTTTCAGTATAGGCACAACTGCTTCTCAAGGGGCTATTAAAGTACCTGTGAATATGTATTTACCTCCTCAAGTAACTCAAAATGTAAAATGGAGTGGAAGTTTAAATACTAACACAACAACAGAAGTGGTCAAAGTGGATCTTGATCCTGGTAAATTTAACATTACAAAAACCGAAGATGGAAAATATGTAGTTAGCGGTAGTGTTAGCAAAGAAGATGTGTTTAGTGCTAAAGTGGGTGATAGGATCATTTTAAATTTCACTGACGATAATGGCGTAAAAAAAAGCTTTGAAGCAACTTTAGATGAAAATCTTAATTTTAAAAGCAATGAGCTTGATTTAAAGGGTTTGGATGAAAATAGCATCAAGCTTGATACAGCTCAAATTTCAACAGAACAACAAAAAGCCAATAAAGATATTTTAGAATCCCCTATTTATAATGCAGATGGAAGTAAAAGTACTTTAAGGGTTACGCTTGAAAGGGTTTTGCCGCAAGAAGGCGATAATATACAATATAAAGCCATTGCCCAAATTTATGATTCTAATGGCAATGCTGTAGGCAATCCAACTGAAGGAAATATGGTTTTTGATAAAAATGGTGCTTTGCTTCAAAATAATATTACAAGCATTGCAAACCCAAATGGCGGAACAATTAATATTGATTTAGGCTCTCCTTATGATGCTAATAAACCTGGTTCGGGTTATAGTGGGATTTATATTAAAGAAGGCGTTGAAAAAAATGTAGTTACACAGCAAGATGGTGTAGCCGAAGGATTTTTTAAACAATATGATATATCTGATGATGGAAGTATTGTAGCGCAATTTAGCAATGGTAAAAATGCTATAGTTGGAAAGCTTGCTTTATATAATTTTATCAATGAGCAAGGATTGGCTGCTATGGGCGATAATATCTTTGCTGCAACAGCTAATAGTGGTGATGCAAGTTTTATTATGAAAAATGGACAGATTGTTAATACAGCTAAATTTAAAGGTGGTTTTTTAGAGCAATCTAATGTTGATTTAAGTGTAGAGCTTTCAAATCTTATAGTAACTCAAAAAGCCTTTGATGCAAGCTCAAAAAGCATTACCACAAGCGATCAAATGATACAAAAGGCTATTAATATGAAAAGATAATTTTTAGGAATTATCTTTTTCTAGTTTTTCAAAAATAATTTTAATTTCTTCTATATCGCTTTCGCTATAATCATGACTTGATTTAATATAGCTTGCTTGTTGCCCTTTTTCAAGGTATAAAACTTTTTCATAATCTTTTAAATTTATTTGATGCTTTAGTTCAAGCTCAGTGTTTGTTTTAGGATAAAATTTTAAAAAATTATCCTCTCCAATATTTTCGGCTTTTATGTATATTTTTACATTATAAACCATTTCATCTAAAAAATTTAGCTTTGCGTCAATATGATATTTTAATTTTATAAGTTTTTTATACAAGACGCTAAGATGATTATATTTTTTTATGATATCACGATAAAGATTTGAAAATTTCATATCTATAGCATTAAGTTTTTCAGTTTTTTGAAGTTTGATAATCTTGATTTGATTTTTGATTAGATAATCATAGTAATTTTGCATTTGACTTATGATATTATCAAGTTTACTCTTTGTTTTAAGGCTTAAATTTGTAAGATTTTCAGTTTCTGAGTTTGATTTATTGTTAATAAAATCTAGTGGAGAAATTACAATATTATTTTTAAATTTTATATTATTTGTTATGATTAGATTTTTTTTGGGATATAAGATATTATCTGCTAATAAATTGCAAATATAAATATTTTCTGCTTCTATTTTTCCACCCATGCAGTTTTCAACAAATACATTTTTGGCTATAACTATCCCGTTTTCTAAATTTTTTATATACACAGTATCAGCTTGCAAAGTTCCTTTGTGTGTTGTAATAAAAATATCTTGTGCAAAAATTTCGCTTTTTGCATGAGTTAGGCCTTTGATGCTGATATTTCTTCCATAAAGTTTTGTCGCTCCAATGCTTCCGTTTACTTTTATGTCTGAAGCTTGAACATTTACAATGCCTGATTTAACAGCATCATCATTTATATCAAAATTAGCGATTTCTAAGTTTATATTTTCATCAGTATTTGTTTTGATTGAACCGGTTGTTTTAAGTCCTACTTGTGATAATTTTAAATTATTTGTAACACTATATCCTGATCGGTCTTTATTTAAAAATCCATAATTTGCACTAAAATATTTAATTCTATCTTCTAGTTCTTCTGTATAAATGCTTTCATCTTTTATGATAAAAGGATTATCAAAAAAAGCTATTGGGTTTAAATGAAGGATTTCTCCTCTTAAATTTCTACCTTCTTTTCCAAGAATTCTATAAATGTATTCAAAAAGTAGCTCATTTTTTTCAATAGGTTTACAGTAGCTTCCTTCATCATAGCTAATATTTTCGTCAAAACATTCTTCGTTAACATCTCTATGATAAATAATTTCATCGCTTTTATGTTCAATCTTATCTACACCTTTGGCAATTTCAAGCTCTATTTCTTTAATAGATGGATTTTTTTGTATTGATAAGATAAAATCATCAATCTTGTCAAATAAATTTTTATCAAGTCTTAAGATTAAAAATTTTTGCTTGATCATTACTTTATAAATATTTTGTAAAATGTCAAATTTTAAATTTGGATAGTATTTAAAATTATCCAAAAAATTAATATTGACCTTAAGATAAGTTAAACTAGGATTAGATTTAAGCTTAACCACGAAACAGTTTTTTTGTGTTTTTGGATAAATTTCTATAAGAAATTTTTGCACCATGGTATTGTAATTTTTTACAAAAAAATCATCCGCATAAAATAAGTCAAAATCCTTTCTTTCATAAGTTTTTGTTTTTGCTGGTTTTATATTAGAACACAGAAGTTTAAAATCTATAATTCTAAAATCAAGAATTTGATCTGTGCTGGCTTGTTCATATTTTAAACTTTCAAAAGGATTGAAAGTTTCTAAAGTTTTTATTTCATAGCTCATCATTACACTCCTATGTTTTCGAGGATATGATTTAACATTTCATAATTTTGATTTAAATCAATATGATCTAAATGCACTAAAATTTGTCCACATTTTTCACATTTTAAAGTATTTTCTTTGCTAACAAGTTCTTCGTGTATGGTTTGTGGAACTGCATGAGTACGCAAATAACAGTTGCAAATATAATCATAGGTTTTTTCAGTCTTTAAATCTTGCCTAATTGATTTTAATTTTATGTATTGCTCTAGATTATAATGAATCTCTTGAAGATGTAGAGCTTTTTTTGTGAAGTTAGCTATCCATAAATCTTCAATAGCAAAATGATCTAAAATCCAATCTTTGGTTAATATGGAAAGTTCTTGAGACATTTTTACAATATTATCTGAATGCTCTAAAAGTTCTTTAGTCTTTTTTAATAATATTTGATGAGATTTTCTATGTTCTTCAATCAAAGGAAAATCAATGCTTTCCATAAATTTTTCTTCATCTTTGAAATGAATTTTTACATATTGGAATAACTTTGTAAGAATTTGTTTTAAATCATTTTTGTGTTGCACATCATTATCTTGAATTTTTAAAGCTAAATCGTTTGCAATTTCAGCAATTTCAAAAATTAGTTCGTGTTGTTTATCTAATTGTATGTTTTTAATGCTAAAATCTTTACTCCATTTGATTTCCATGATTTTTCCTTAAAAATTTATATAATATATCTATATAATCGTATTTCCTTGAAAAAAACAATAATTTTGCAAATTAAATTTAAAAATTTATATAAAATATAGCCAATTTGTTACATATTTATACATTTTTATATTTAGTTTTTATAGCTCAACACTTTTTAAGTATATTATGATATAATTTCTTTGCCTTTTCTTAGACCTGTGCAATGCTATTTTTAAGCACCGCTTCAGGGTGGGAACACAGCAGAGCACTTGATTTTAGTGTGTGCCGCAGTTATCTGGGGAAGGGTTTTATTCATTTAAAATTCCCTATTTATTTTTCAATTAGACTAGCTTCTTTATAACATAAAAAATTATGTATGTTTGTAACAATAAATTAAAAATTTATTTAAAAATTATAATTTTAAGATTTATTAAAATATTAGTTAATTAGAATTTAAGCATTGTAAATTACATTACCAATATCAAAGGATAAACAATGGATAGAAAGAAAATTCCCTTGTTGGTGCTGCGTATTTTAATTGCAGCTGTGTTTTGGCTTATACCTACTCTTGTTAGTTTGCAAGATAATTCTTGGCATTTTCTTGGGCTTTTTATTGCTGTGATTATGGCAGTGATTTTACAAGTAATGCCTTTGGGGGCTGTTTGTATGATAGCTATTGTCATAGTAGCTCTTAGCGGCATTACCACTACCCAAAGTTCTGTGCGTGCTACGCATATAAAAACTCTTGAGGGAATTGTTTTAAGAGATAATTCTAATATCTATAAAACAACTATGGATGAGGCAGTTGAAGCCGCTACTTTGCAGGCTTTAATCAATGCTAATATAAGTAGAAATTTAAAAGCAAAAGTTGATGAAATTTTAAAATCAAGCACAGATGTAAATTATCAAATTGAAAATCTAAGTAAAAATTTACACCAAAGCTACTTCAAAAACTTCTACGCAACAACTTATTGATGAGACTAAAATTTTAGCTTTAAATACTTTAGCACTTGATTTTTTATCTCAAAAGAGTATAGATGAAAAGGTAAATACTGCTATATCAAATTTAAAATCTAAAACGGGTATAAAAGACGCTTTAAGTGGTTTTTCAAATTCTCTTATTTGGCTTATAGTTATTTCTATTATCGTGGCTCGTGGAGTTATTAAAACAGGACTTGGAGAGCGTTTAGCTTATCATTTTATCAGTATTTTTGGTAAAAAAACCTTAGGTATTGCTTATTCTATAGCTTTTTGTGAAACCATTTTAGCTCCAGTTACTCCTTCAAATACTGCAAGAGCAGGGGCTATCATAAATCCTATAGTTCAAGCTATTGCAAGAAGTTTTAAATCCACTCCTGAAGATGGAACACAAAATAAAATAGGCACTTATCTTTCTTTGGTAAATTATCAAGCTAATCCTATTTCATCAGCTATGTTTATTACAGCTACAGCTCCAAATCCTTTGGTGGTTGATCTTATAGTACAAGCTACAAATTTAGAAGTGCATTTAACTTGGGGGCAATGGGCTTTAGGGATGTTTTTACCTGGTATAGCTGCTATGCTTTTGATGCCTTTGGTGCTTTATTTTCTCTCTCCGCCAGAAATTAAATCCACGCCTAATGCTTCCACTTTTGCTAAAGACAAATTAAAAGAGCTTGGAAAAATGAAAAATAGTGAAAAAATCATGCTCAGTGTTTTTGTCTTGCTTTTGCTTTTATGGGCTGGGACTTTTGGTTTGCTTTTTGGAATTTCTCTTGATGCGACTAGCGTGGCTTTGCTTGGGTTGTCTTTGGTGTTGATTAGTGGAGTTTTAACTTTTGGGGAAGTTTTGGCTGAAAAAGCTGCTTGGAATACTTTAGTATGGTTTTCAGCTCTTGTAATGATGGCAACTTTACTTGGCAAACTTGGTGTTACACAGTTTTTAGCTGAAGCTTTAGGTGAATTTGCTTCTGCTATGGGACTTGGGGAAATTTCTATTATGATATTTTTAAGCCTTGCTTTTTTATATACACACTATTTCTTTGCTTCTACTACAGCTCATATATCAGCAATGTTTTTTGTTTTTTATAGTGCAGGGCTTGCTTTAGGAGCACCACCACTTCTTTATGCTTTTATTATGATAGCTTCAGGTAATGTTATGATGGCATTAACTCACTATGCAACAGGAACAGCTCCTGTTATTTTTGGAACAGGCTATGTAACTCTTAAAAAATGGTGGAGTATAGGTTTTGTGATTTCCATAGTTGATATAGTAGTGATGATAGCTGTTGGGCTTTTTTGGTGGAAAATTTTAGGATTTTATTAATAATTTCTAGGAAGTAATTCCTAGAAATTATTCTATAAAACCGCTTGCTATGACTTTATCAATATCATAAAAGACTGCCATTTGTCCGCTAGCAAGTCCATAAACAGGATCTTTTAGAGTGATTTTTGCGCTTTTATCTTCATAAATTTCTACCTTACAAGGTGTAGATTTTGAACGATAGCGGATTTTTACTTCGCAATCAAGCTCTTTAGCATCTATAAAAAGATTGATATTTTTTAGCTTAAATTCACTGATTTTAAGTTCTTCTTTGGTTCCTACGATGATTTGATTTTGCTTAGGATTGATTTTTAAAACAAAATGTGGTTCATGTGCCCCACGCACTTCAAAACCCCTTCTTTTGCCTATGGTATAGTGCATATAGCCCTCATGTTTGCCCACCACTTTTCCGCTACTATCTAATACTTCTCCAGGAATTTTTGTATCCATAAACTGATCTAAAACTTGCACATAAGT
Source organism: Campylobacter sp. CH186 (assembly GCF_004378925.1). Lineage (NCBI taxonomy): Bacteria > Pseudomonadati > Campylobacterota > Epsilonproteobacteria > Campylobacterales > Campylobacteraceae > Campylobacter > Campylobacter sp. CH186. The sequence continues at coordinate 27,235 of NZ_RYYB01000007.1, forward strand.
ATCTTCAACAAAGCAAATTTCAGAACTTTCCTTTTGAGTGGCAAAAGATTTTAAAACCTCTATAGTGGAAGCAAATTTTTTCACATCTTCTTTTTTCATTTCGCCTAGTGGAAAAATAAGATATTTTAAAGCTTCTTTATCTGCACTAGCCAAAAAATAGCTTTGATCCTTGCTTTCATCTACTGCGGTTTTTATTAAGTTGTTTTCAAGTCTTGCATAATGCCCTGTGGCAAGTTTTTCACAACCTAAACTTTTAGCAAATTCCAAAAGTTTTCCAAGTTTGATAAAGCGGTTGCATAAAGCGCAAGGATTTGGTGTTTTACCCTCTTTATAAGTATCCACAAAAGGCATATAAACTTTGTTTTTAAAATCTTCTTGTAAGTCTAAAATATGATAAGGAATTTGTAAAAAATTTGCAACTTTTTCTACTTTTTTGATATTTTCTTCGTGGTAATTTGGTTTGCCATGAAGCTTCATATAACAACCTATAACTTCATGACCTAAATTTTTAAGTTTATAAGCAGTGACTGTACTATCAACTCCACCGCTCATAGCGACTAGAATTTTCATTAAATTTCCTTTAAAGTATTAATTATAAAATCCAAGTCGTCAGTGATCTTATACTTTAACTCATCTCCTTTAGAAATCACTTCAAGTTTGAGTAAAGAATTTCTGACGAACTCATCAAAACCTCGCCAAAATTCACTCCCAAACAAAATAATAGGAACATCTTTTTTAAATTCTAATTGTTTTAATGTAAGAATTTCACACAATTCATCAAGTGTTCCAAAGCCGCCTGGGAAGATCACAAAAGCTAGACTCTTTTCAATAAGAGCCATTTTGCGTATGGCTAAGCTCTCAAAAGTAATATTATATTCTACAAAATCATTAAGTTTTTGCTCGTGAGGTAAAAATATATTAAACCCTACAGAACTTATTGAATTTGTATTATTTTTTTGTGAAAAAGCGCCTTCGTTGGCTGCGCGCATAATGCCTCCACCACCACCACTTATCACACAAAAACCATTTTGAGCACATTTTTGTGCCAAAATTTTAGCCTGCTGATAATAAAAATTATCTTCTTTAAGTCTTGCTGAACCAAAAAAAGTAACAGCCTTTTCTAGCTCGGGTATATTTTCAAATTTTTCAACATCTTTTATGATTTTTGTATCCATCAAATACCTTTTTGGCAAAACTATAAAAAATGATTATAGCTAATTTTTTTAAATTTATAGAGTAATTTTATCTTAATTGCTCTAATCTTTCTTTTTTAGATCCGATTTCTGTAATTTGAACGCCAAAATTACCATCGACAATTACTACTTCGCCATAAGCAATTCTTTTATCTCCGATTAAAATTTCAAGCGGATCGTTTGCAAGTTGATTAAGCTCCACAACTGAACCTATATCCATAGTTAAAACATCTTTTAAAAGCATTTTTTTATTGCCTATACGCACACGCACAGGCAAACGAACATCCATGATAAGATTGATATTTTTAAGTTCTTCGCTAAGCATTATTGCTTTTTCTTCAGCGTTGTGATTAGAATCAGTGCTTGTATTTCCTGTTTCAGCAGGTTTTCCGCTTAGGATGTTGTGAAGTGTTTGATCCATGGCTAAAGAAACTTGTTCTTCTAAATCACCTATTTTTACATCATATAAAAATAATTTTTTAAAATCTTTAAAATCTACGCTTTCAGGCACAAATTCACAAGATTCTATACTAAAATCCATTTTTGGAATGTCTTTTTGAGCTCCTAAAGTTGTAGAAAACGCTGAAACGATATTTTGGATGGCTTCTTTAGCTGCATCCATTTCATCAGGACCTAGTTTATCGTTTTTGGTGATCTCTTCTTCGCCCATCATCCATTCACCAATAGCACTCATTAAAACAGCACCGGCTAAAATTCCTATTTTTCCACCATTTGCTATATCAAATATAGCATACACTAAAGGTGCTTTTAAAGTATCACTTGCATTGACATCAAATTCTTTATATTCGCTAAATTCAGCACTTTTTCCTGTTAAACCTTCAATGGTGCTGATGCATTCATTTGTAAACATTTTTAAAAAATCATTGATCATATTTCTTCATCCTCCTCTTCAGGCTCATCATAAACACTAGCTTTAGCTTTACGTTCTTCTTCGTATTTTTCCAAAATTTCTTTGATTTCATCTTTATCTGTGCGTATGAGTTCTAAAATTTTAATAGATTTTCTAAAACGATGCAATCCAATTTGTGCCAAGAAAACATCTTTTTTATCGATGCTTACTATAGCTTTATCATCTGCTTCTCTATCAAGTCTTAAGATATCACCTTGTTTAAGTTCTAAAAATTCATGAACATTAATTAGAGTTTTTCCTAAAATTGCCTCATATACCACTTCAGCACGACCGATTAAAGTTTTAAGTTCTTTGTTGCGTGATTTTTTGGCTGAGGTTTCACCCATCATAATGTCGCGGTTTGCCAAACGGCTTAATATACTTTCTAAATGCACTACAGGATAGCAGATATTTACCATACCGCTTGAATTTCCTATGATGATTTCCATTACTACCATGATAACAATCTCATTTTGAGATACGATTTGCACAACATTTGGACTTGATTCTTTAGCTTCTATACTAGGATAAATTTCAGTTACGGTAGCCCAGCTTTCTTTAAGTCTTTGCATAATGATACGTAAAATAGAATCAAGCAAATTAAGCTCAATATCCGTAAGCTCACGCGAAGCTTCATAGCTATCGCCTTGACCACCTAAAAGCCTGTCTATCATAGGAAAAGCTATGCTTGGATTGATTTCTAAAACACAGTTTCCATCTAAAGGTTTGATAGAAAAAACGTTAAAACTTGTTGGGCTTGGCAAAGACATTAAAAACTCTCCATAAGTCATCTGATCGACTGAATGAAGTTTAGTTTCAACAATACTTCTCATCATTGATGAAATTTGAGAGGCTAAATTTCTTGCCAATTTATCATGTATGCCTTTAATCGTCCTAAGTTGTTCTTTTGAAACTCTGTTTGGACGCTTAAAATCGTATACAACGATATTTCTTTCATCTTTTTCATCTTTTGAATTTGAGGCTATGGGTGTGTCGGTGTTATCATCGACAACTTCAAGTAGAGCATCAATTTCTTCTTGGGAAAGTATCTCAGCCATTACACTAGCCTTTCTCTAAGTTTTTTAAGAAGTTTTTTGTGAATTTGTGAAATTCTGCTTTCACTGATTTGTAAAATTTCACTGATTTCTTTTAGGCTTAATTCTTCATAATAATAAAGCTGAATAATTAACTGATCGCGCTCTTTAAGATCATCTAGCACTTCGTGAATTTTTTCTAAAAGTTCTTCTTTTTCAATTTTTTCTAAAGTATTGTCTTCGTTATAAAGTTCGATTTGCTCATCGATGGGCAGGGTATAGCTAATAGCATGAGCTGTTCTTACCTCTTTGATTTTTTCTACATCTAAATCAAGTTTTTTGGCTAGATACTCATCATCAGGTTCGCATTCATTCTCAAGGAAATATTCATCCATGATTGCATCAATATCTTTAATAATTTTGCGATTATTGCGACTCATTACATCAAGACTTCTAAGATAATCAAGCATAGAGCCGTTAACTCTTTTTCTTGCAAAACCCCAGAAGTTATCATTTTGTTCTTTATCGTAACGGCGTGAAAGCTTTATCATTTCTTCAACGCCTATGCTAATAAGATCATTAACATCTATACTTGAAGGCAAGCGTTCTTTTAGTCTAAAAGCCATAGCGCGCAGAGCTGGCATGTAAGAAAGCACAAGCTCATCTTGCTCTTTCTTTAGCATTTGTGCATAAGCTTTAGGCGGCTCTTTTAGCATTTCTTCGTCTTTCTTTGGATTCATTTTTCTTTAGCTCTTCTCTTTCTTCATTGAGCTTTTCTAAAATTATATCCATTTTCTTTTCACGAATAACTAAATCGTTGATAATATTATTGCTAGTTTTTTCATAATCGTGTTTATTAAAGATTCTGCCACTAATTTTCTTTACATCTATAAAATTCATAATAGCAATATGAACAAAAACATAAAACATAAAAGTAATAAAACAAGTAAAAATCAGTATATCAAAGGCTTCATCTATACTAATAATGCTAAATGCAAGTCCTATAAAAAATCCACAAACAGTGAAAAATGCTACGTAATTTTCTGGCCTCATAATCTCTTCTCTTTATTGCTAAAATCTTTCAATAATTTTTCTAAAAAAACTTGAAAAACTACGATTTGAAACATTATCAAGCACTTTCCGTTCCAATCTATATAAAAGCTTGGAGGCTAGGGCTTTAAGCTCATCACTTGAGGCTGTGTTTTCATCGCTAAATAAAGTTCTTTTTTTAATACTACCACTTACATCTTTAGAAGCGCTTAAATGACCTAAGAATTCTAAATTTAAAGGATTTTTAATGTTTGCATCTGCAACTTTTTTAATATTTTCAAAAACTTTTAAAGCTTCATTTTCATTTTTTACAACATTAAAGAGCATTAGTAAATTTTCTTTTGTCTTAGAAGTTGTTTTTATGGTTGCATACGCATCGGTAATTGCTGCAGGATCAGGAACAGTTACTACTATAACTTCATCAGCCATTTCTAAAAAATTTAAAATATTTCCACCAATACCCGCACCTGTGTCGATAATAAGAAAATCAAGCTCATCTAAAATACTTGCTTGATTTAAAAATCTCTCGTAAATATTTTTATCATTATATTTTAAAATCTCATCTCCACTTTCGCCTGGGATGAGCCATAAATTTGGCTTAACTTCTATTAAAATATCTTCCAAGGAGCATTCTCCACGTAAAACATGCAAGAGATTTTTTTGTATGCGTACATTTAAAATGACATCCAAATTTGCCAAGCCAATATCAGCATCAAAAAGCCCAACTTTATAGCCATTATTTGCTAAAACATTGGCTAGATTTGCGCTAATCGTACTTTTTCCAACGCCACCTTTTCCACTTGTAATAGCTATAAAATGAGTGTTTTGGGATTTTTTGGTTCCATTTTGACTCATGAGATTGCGAAGTTTATTTGCTTGGTTATTCATTATTTTTTCCTTTATTAAACCCTTCTAAAATACAATGAACTAGAAAATCACTATTGGCTACTTCTAAATCATCTGGCACTTCTTGTCCTGTAGAGAAAAAGCTTAGAGGAATATTCGTTTCATAAATAAGAGAGAAGATATTTCCAAAAACCTTTGTTTCATCAAATTTAGTAATAATCAAAGTATCAATATTTAAGAATGAAAAATTTTTATAAATTTCCATTAAATCTTCATGTTTGGTGTTTGCAGAAACCACTAAATTTACATCAATTTCTGCATTTGAGTGCATTAAAAATTCTTTAGTTTTAGCAAGTTTGCTTTGATCGTATTGTGAATTTCCTATAGTATCAACTAAAATTACTTCGCAATTATTTAAGCTTTTTATCGCTTCATCTAAATCCTTTGGTTCTATGCTATCAATAATAGGAAGTTTCATCATTTTTGCATACTGAAAAAGTTGCTCAACCGCACCGATTCTATAGGTATCAAGCGTAATAATACCTGTTTTATAACGCTTATCTCCATAAGCATAGCGAAAAGCTAACTTAGCTAATGTTGTTGTTTTTCCGACTCCTGTTGGGCCTACTAGCATCATGATTTTTTGTTTTTTTATATCGCTTTCAACGCGACAAGGCAAGATATTTCTTAAAAGTGAGTGAAAATATCTTTGAACTGCATCTTTGTTGGTTTTCATAGCAGCTGGCATATTTTCTATAGTTGCTTTCATAATCGCTTCTAGATGATTTTCAAGCATTCCACTTTCTTTGGCTTGTTTATAAATACTTGCAAATTCAGGAGGTATCATAAGATTTTTTCTAGCTTCAGCTTTATCGTCCCACATCATATCTGCAAGAAGATCTATTTTATCGTTAAGCTTGTTGATTTGTTTTTCAAATTGCTTTTCAAAATTTTCTATTTTTTTATTATAATTTGGATTAGGGGTGTAATTTTCTAAAGGTGTGTTTGTGACTTTAGAAATTTCATTGCTAACTTCACTTAGTTTTTCTTTAAAATCATCAAAGCCTAGAGTCTTATTTTGATGAGGGTTGATTTTGTTTTGTGGAAAATCTTGATGGGTTTTTTTAGTTAAGCCATTGTTTTTTACAGTGTTTAAATGTGTATTTAAGCGAGTGTTTGAGAAATCCAAGACTACATCTTCATCTTCTTGAGGGATTTGAGATCTAATTTTTTCTTCTGCAAGAGAGGTAGAAGATGGTTTTGGCGAGCTTTTTTTTGCAGGTAAAGATTTTCCTTGTTTTTTTAAGTGTTCTTCATAGTCGCTTTCTTCTATGGCTACCATAACCTCATAAAGCGCACTGCGATTTAAGGTTTTAGGACGAATTTGTTTATTTGTTATAATTAAAGCTTTATCTCCGTAATCTTCTTTTACTTTGGGTATAATTTGTTCTGTATCTTCAACAGTAAAAGTATGTATAAGTTGTCCCATTTATATTCCTTATATCATGCCTAAAGGCAAAATTACACTCACTCTTTCTTTAGCCCCTTTATGAGGCACCTCACACCACTTATCACGCTTGACTTTTTGTGAAAAGTATAAAAGATCTAAATCAAGCGTTCTAGGAGCGTTTTTGAAAGTTCTCTTGCGTTTAAATTTTACTTCATAATAAAGTAAAACTTTCAAAAGTGCTCGTGCATGCAAATTAGTTTGTATCAACATAACAGCATTGGTAAAATCTTTTTGCTCTTTAAAACCAAAGGCTTCATTTATCAACATAGGAGATGTGGATAAAATTTTAAATCTTTTATCATCCATCATTACTCGAAAAAGCATATCAAATCTTTTTTTTTCGGGCTCTATATTGCTTCCTAAGCCTATAAGAGCTAAATATTTAAAAGATCGTATATTTTGACTAAAAAAAGGAAAAAAACGACTTTTTTCAAAGTGTTTTACTCCTTGAATTTTTAGCATTATTATTTATTCGTTTGTTGTGCTTGTTGCATCGCGCGCAAATTTTTTATTTGTTCGCAAATTTGAATTATACCCATTAAAGCCAAGTGATAGCCAAAAGGACCAAAACCAACAATAGTTCCAGAACATACAGGTGCTATAAGACTTTTTTGACGAAATTCTTCTCTGCGATAAACATTGCTAATATGTACTTCAATTGTAGGTAAAGCTACTGCTGCAATAGCATCGCGAATAGCTACTGAAGTATGAGTATAGCCTGCTGCATTGATAATAATTCCATCAACTGTTCCAAGGCATTCTTGAATTTTATCTACGATTTCACCTTCAAAATTACTTTGGAAAAAGTCAAGTTCTACATTGTTTTGTGATGCTGCAATTTTCATTTGCTCATGAATTTCTTCCATTTTCATAGCACCATAAATTCCCACTTCTCTTACGCCAAGCATATTAACATTTGGGCCTTGGATAATCATTATTTTCATGGATTTAACCTTAAAAATTTATTTTTTAACCTTTTATTATAACATTTTAAAAATAAATTTTTGCTACAATGTAATTTTTGAAAGGAAAATCGTGTTTATAGCTGCTGCAAGATATCTTTTTTTATGCGATGAAGATTTTACAATACTAGAAAATCAAGCCTTTGTTTTTGAAGATAAAATTTTAGAATTGGGTGAATTGGATAATTTAAGAAAAAAATATCCCAAGGCTAAAATCATTAAAACACCTAAAAATTCGGTTATTTTACCTGCTTTTATAAATCCTCACACACACTTAGAATTTAGTGCAAATTCGACAACTTTGCATTTTGGAGAATTTTTAATTTGGCTTAAAAGTATTATAAATTCTCGCTCCATGCTAAATACACAGGCCAAAGAAGAATTAATACTTCAAAGCATTAAAAAAATGCAAAAAAGCGGTATAGGCACCATAGGTGAAATTTCAAGTTTTGGGAGTGATTTAGATCCTTGCTTAAAGGCTAGTCAAAAGGGTGTGCGTATAGTATTTTTTAATGAAATTTTGGGTACAAATGAAAATCAAGTTGAAGATAAAAAACAAGAATTTTTAAAAAGATTTGAAAATTCTTTGAAATTTAAAAATGATTTTTTTATCCCAGCAATTTCGATTCATTCCCCTTATTCAACTCATCCTAGTTTGGCTCATTTTGCTCTTGATTTAGCTAAAAAGCAAAATTTGCTAGTTAGTACGCATTTTTTAGAAAGTAAGGCTGAAAATATCTGGCTGAGAGAGTCTAAAGGGGGTTTTAAAAAATGGCTTGAAAATTTCACACTTCATCCTAAGCCTTTTTATACACCAAAGGATTTTGCTAAACTCTTTAAAGGAGTAAGGACTCTTTTTACGCATTGTGTTTATCTAAAAGAATATGAATGGTTAGATAAAAATTTACATTCTATCACACATTGTGCATTTTCAAATCGTCTTTTAAGTCAAAAAAGCTTAGATTTAAAAACGGCTTTAAAAAGTGGATTAAATATCCATTTGGGAACCGATGGACTTAGCTCAAATATTTCATTGTCCTTACTTGATGAAATGCGCGCGAATTTGCTTATACATAAGAATTTTGATTTATTGGAGTTAGCTTCTAAGCTTTTGCAAATGGCAACGCTTTATCCTGCAAGGGCTTTAAATTTAAATTTAGGAGAGCTTAAAAAAGGTAAAATTGCTGATTTTAGCGTATTTGAGCTAGGAGAATGTGATAAAAAGCAAGCTCCTTTGCAGTTTATTTTAAATGCTAAGGAAGTGGATAAATTATTTATAAAAGGAAAAGAATGCAAATTTTAAAATCATTTTTTAAGGCTTTAGGATGCGGTATAAAATTTATCAATACTTATTTTAAAACCTTTGTTTTATTGTTGATTGTTATATGGATTTTAATGCCTAGTGCAAATTCAAGCTCCAATCTTGCAAATTTAGAACGCATTGATTTAAAGGGTGAAATTTTTGACAGCTCTGCGGTTTTGGAAAAAATTATCAATGCTAAAAATGATAGCAATATTAAAGGAGTGCTTTTTGTTATAGACTCTCCTGGTGGAGCTTTTGCTCCTAGTATGGAACTAGCTCTAGCTATAAAGGATTTAAAAATTAAAAAGCCTGTGCTTGTCTATGCAAGCGGAACTATGGCAAGTGGAAGTTATTTAGCAGGAGTTGGAGCAAATAAAATTTTAGCCAATCCAGCAAGTTTTATAGGCTCTATCGGTGTGATTATGCAAGGAGCTGATTTAAGCGGATTGGCTAATAAACTCGGTATTAAAGAACAAACTATTCAAGCGGGTGAATTTAAAAGTGCTGGAACTTTTGCAAGAGCTTGGAATGAGAATGAAAGAAATTTTTTACAGGGTTTAATTGATCAAAGTTATGATCTTTTTACAGGTTTTGTTGCCAAGGAAAGAGCATTAGATCTTAATAAAAAAGATCAATGGGCAAATGCAAGAGTATTTTTAGCTGCCAAAGCTAAGGAGCTTGGTCTTATAGATGAGCTTAGTAATTATGAAAATGCTAAAAAGGAGCTTGAAAAACTTGCTAATGTTTCAAATCCTGCTTGGAAAGAAGAAGATAAGATTGATAAATTTCTTAATCGCCTAGAAGGACAAACATCAAGCTTGATAAGTAAAAGCTTAATCGAAATCGCTTATAAGACTAATAGCAGTTTTATAAACGCTAGATAAAATATATAAATATTTTTATTTAATTTTTGTAATATTTTTATGCAATAATTATTTATATCTTAGATAAGGAGTAAAATAATGAAAAAAAATATTGTTTTTTTCGAAGTTAAAGGTGGGAGTGATAAAGGTGAAGATGGCTATAGAAAAGATACCATGCCTATGGTAAATGCCTTAAAAGCTAAGGGTTGGAATGCTGAGGTGATTTTTTTTGAAGTGGGTAAAAAAGATGAAATTTACAAATATGTGAAAGAAAATTTTGATGGTTATGTTTCTCGCATCAATCCTGGCAATCTTAAAGAAGAAAATGAGTATTTTGATATGTTAAGAAAACTTTGTGCCGATAAGCTTGTAGGCATGCCTCATCCTGATGCTATGATAGGTTATGGCGCTAAAGATGCACTTACAAAATTAGCAGATACTGATCTTGTTCCAAGCGATACTTATGCTTACTATGATATTAAGACTTTTAAAGAAAATTTTCCAAAAAGTTTGGCTAAAGGTGAAAGGGTTTTAAAACAAAATCGTGGCTCTACAGGAGAGGGAATTTGGCGTGTGAGTGTAGAGGATAATGTTAGTGGAGATAGTTTGCCTTTAAACACAAAAATCAAATGCACAGAAGCTAAGGATAATCATGTAGAACATAGAGAGCTTGGGGAATTTATGGATTTTTGTGAGCAATATATCATAGGTGATAATGGTATGCTTGTGGATATGACTTTTTTACCGCGCATTAAAGAAGGTGAAATCAGACTTTTAATGCTTTATAACACCCCTGTAAATGTAGTGCATAAAAAACCAGCCGAAGATGCTGATGCTTTTTCTGCTACGCTTTTTAGTGGGGCAAAATATCGCTATGATAAGCCAGAAGATTGGAAAACTTTGGTGGATATGTTTTTAGGCGAGCTTCCTAAGGTAAGGGAAAAATTAGGCAATTACGACTTACCATTGATTTGGACGGCTGATTTTATTTTAGATACTGATGAAAAGGGCAATGATAAATATGTTTTAGGTGAGATTAATTGTTCTTGTGTAGGTTTTACTTCTCATTTAGAACTTGCTGATGAAGTAGCTTCAAATATTATTAATATTGTAAGTAAAACTAAGGCTTAGTCTTTAAGTTTAATGTCCATTTTATTATTGCAAAATGGACATTCTTTTTCTATTGTTTTTAAGTTTGAGCTATATTCTATCGGGAAAAAATTTTCACAAAATGAGCATTTTGTATCTTTGGTTAGTATAGGATAGGAATAGTTAAATTTATCCAAAATAAAATATTTTATTTTTTTATCCATTAAATTTCCTTCTTTGTCTAACTTATACTTTATTTATTATTTTAACGCATAAATAGTTAATTAGAAATTTTCTGAATATTTTTTATAAAACTGTATGGCTTCTTTGCATTTTTTACATTTGAATTTTACGCCCTTAAGTTGAATTTTTTGATGAATTCCAAAAGGCACATCATGCATTTGTCCCACACACTCACATGTATAAAGATAAACTGCATTTTCATCATCTTTTTCTTCTTTAACTTCTTCAAAGCTTACTTCCCCATCATCTTCAGAAGCTAAAGAAGATCTTCTGTATTGTTCAACCTTCATATCTTCATAGAGTATATGTTCTAAAAGCCATTTTTTAGAAACTGTGTAAAGCTTCTCTTTTAAATCATTAGTGGACTTTATATTTTTAATAAGATCTATCATGGATTGAATGATTTCTTTATGAATTCTTTTATGTTCTTCTAAGTCAGGATATCCTATAAGTTTCATGTATTTTTCTTCATCATTAAAATGATCTTTCATGTAGTTAAAAAATTCAGCCAATAAAGCTTTTACATCATCCTTGTAAACAGGTTTATCAAACATAAACTCTACTTTACCTGCAAGTTCAAAAAGTTTTTTGTGCTGTTCATCTATTTTTGCATTATGAACGCTATAGTTATCATCCCATTTTGGAAACATTTTTAATCCTTTAACTCACTTTTAACGTAGAATAAATTTTTTTGACATTTTTTACATCTTAATTGTTTTTTATGACAAAGAATGTCAAGATGTTCTGTATATGAAAGTATGTGATTTGTTCTACAAGGGCAAGAATAGATAAATTCATATTCTTTATGTTTTACCTGTTTGGCGGTAGGAGTTGTTGGAGTGTTTTCGTATAATATTTCTTCATTGATTTTTTCAAGCTCTTCTTCTTGTTTGCTTAAAATTTGATCCGAAAGCCAATTTCCTATCATAACATCATGATGTAATATATGTTCTAAAAGCCACTCTGACATTATAGTATAAAGTTTTTCTTTTAAATCATTAGTGGTTTTTATGTTTTGTATAAGATAAGACATATCATGAATGATATTTTTATGCATGATTTTGTGTTCATTTAAATAAGGATAATGAATTTCTTGCATATAATCTTCTTCATTACTAAAATGTTCTTTCATATAGTTAAAAAGTTCTGTTAAAATTTCTTTTAACTCATCTCTTTGAACAAATTTATAAACCGCATTTTCTATTTTTGCTGCAAGTTCAAAAAGTTTTTGATGTTGAGCATCTATTTTCTCATCATTGATACTATATTTTTCATCCCAAACAGGAATTAATTTATCCAAGATCTTTACTTCCAAAACAAAAGTTTAATATATATTATTAATGATATATTACACATTTTAAATTTAAAATAAAATAAAAACTTAATATTTTTAAATAAGATATAAATAGTATTAAATATAAAAAGTTTCTATTTTTTATATATTAATGGCTTTTTTAATTAATAAAATTTAGTTGAAATATTTTTTAAAACCCCTCCGAATAAACCTTATAAAATTCTAAAGCTTCTCTACATTTTTTACATTTGAATTTCTTACCTTGTAATTTGATTTTTTCATGAATTCCAAAAGGCACATCATGGATAGCACCTGAGCACTTGCAAATATAAAGATAAACAGCATTTTCAAGTTCTTCATCGCCTTCTTCTTCAAAGCTTACCTCTTTATCATCTTCAGAAGCTAAAGAAGATCTTCTATATTGTTCAACTTTCATATCTTCATAAAGTATATGTTCTAAAAGCCATTTTTTAACAGCTAAATAAAGTTTTTCTTTTAAATCATTAGCGGATTTAATATTTTTAATCAGTTCTATCATGGATTGGATAATATGTTTATGAATTTTTTTATGTGTTTCAATATCTGGATATTTAATCAGTTCCATGTATCGCTCTTCTTGATAAAAATGATCTTTCATATAATTAAAAAATTCAGCAAGTAAATTTTTAATCTCATCCTTATAAACGGGTTTATCAATCAAATATTCTACCTTACCCGCAAGTTCAAAAAGCTTTTGGTGTTGAATGTCAATCATTGTATCATGAATACTGTATTTTTCATTCCAAGTTGGAATTAATTTATCCAAAAGCACCTTCTTTAATTTTTGTATTTAAAATTAATTTAATATATTTGAGTGAAATATTACATTATATTTTATTAAAATATTATTAATTAGAAATTATTTATTTTATTTATATTTGTATAGTATAAAAAATATATATAATTAATATTAAAAATTAAGACTTACTGATTCTAAACTAGAATCAGTAAATAATAATATGTGCAATTTGTGGCCCATGAACACCAAAAACAGTGATAAGTTCTATATCTGCTGTTCTTGAAGGCCCTGCTATAAATAAGATATTAGTAGGTAAAATTTCATTTTCTTTTTTTACTAAATTTAAAGCTTCGCTAAGACTTTTAACAACATTTTCTTTTTTAAGTAATACTATGCAAAGTTTAGGTGCAAGGCTTAGCATTCTAGGTTGGGTTTTACTTGAAGGTATAAGTGCAACTCCGTGAGAGCTTACTCCTGCTCTTGCATGAATAATGGAAAAATCACTATGAAAAACTTCAGATCTTAGATTTTCGATTTCTTTATCAAAGCAAATCTTCTTTTCTGCCTTGATTTGTTCTAAATCTAAATTTAAATCCGCCCCATAAATCATACTTTTAAAGCCATATTTTGCGACAATTTCATTGATTTTTTCTTCTAAGGTATCTTTAGTGGCATTTTCAACGATGTATTTGTTATCGCTCATTTTTTGCTTCATTTCTGCAAGCATATCTTGGGTGGTTTGGATATGTTCTACAGGATCTATACTCTCAATACGCGTAAAGTCTGTTTCTTTGTAAGCTTTTTTAAGATGTTCTAAAATACTTGCTTTACTTTTGCTTGAAATTTCATCGATTTTACTCATAGCTTACTCCTTCTAGTTTTTGCACTTCTTTATAAAGATCCATTTTAATTTGAGGTAATTCTTTAAAAGCGTACCATTTTTTAATCACAGGCAAAACGCTTGCGAAATTTTGCACTGCCCAGTTGAAATAATGTGCTTTTGAAAGTGAAAAACGCCATTTATCGCCATTGGTTGCGATATTTTTAAATTGTTTAAAAGCAAAGGCTTCTAGGGCATTGTAATGAACTTTGTTTGCTCCTAAAGGTGGATTTTTACCTTGTCCTATTTTATCGCATCTTAATTTGCGAATAAGATCAGCCAAAGGAATTTGCACTGGACAAACTTCAGAACAACGCCCACAAAGTGAACAGAAATTCAAAATATCTCCTGTATGATCTATACCAAAAATATTAGGACTGATTACTTCTCCTATAGGTCCTGGATAAGTGGTTTGATAGGCATGTCCGCCGATTTGATCATAAACAGGGCAAAAATTCATACAAGCCCCACATCGAATACAACGCAAAGCCTCATAATAATCCTCATGAGCTAACATTTTAGAGCGATTGTGATCAAATAAAATCACATGCACTTCTTTAGGACCATCTAAATCCCCATTTTTTCTAGGGCCTGTAATGATATTGTTATAAGTTGGTATAAATTGTCCTGTGGCTGAAGGAGTGAGTAAAGAAACCATAGTAGCCGCATCTTCAAAGCTTTCCATGACTTTTTCTATGCCACAAAGTGCGATATGAATATCAGGTGCTGTAGTGCACATTCTACCGTTTCCTTCATTTTCTATAAGCCAAAAAGCTCCTTCTCTTGACATGGCAAAATTGACCCCACTAAGTCCAAGTTTTAAGCCTTCAAAATCTTTTCTTAAATGTTCTCTAGCTACCGCATTTAAACTTTCAGGTTCATCGTTTTCTAAATTTGCTCCTAATTTTTCTTTGAAAATTTCTCCGATTTCATGGCGGTTTCTATGTATAGCAGGTACAACTATATGTAAAGGAGGCTCTTCATTAAGCTGTAAAATAAGCTCTCCAAGATCGGTTTCTATGGCTTTTAAACCTTTTTTTTCTAGGTAGTGATTTAGGCCTATTTCTTCACTTGCCATAGATTTACCTTTTAAAAGCTTGGTAATATTTTTTTCTTTCATGATTTCATAGACGATTTCACAGGCATCTTCATCACTACTTGCCCAATGCACTTTAATGCCATTTTTTGTAGCATTTTTTTCAAATTCTAAAAGCCTTTCTTCTAAACTCATTAAGGCATTGTTTTTAGCTTGTTTAGCTTTAGCTCTTAAACCTTGCCAATCTTTAAATCTAGCATCGATAACATTGAGTCTATTTTTTTGTAAAGTATGCATGGCAGTCATTAAATTTTCTTGCATTTGTTTGTCATTGAGTTTAATTTGAACGATTTGTTCGTGAGGAATTTTTTGACTCATAGTCTTTCTCCTTCTAAGCGTTTAAGTAAAAAGTCATATAAATGTATGCCTTTTATATCTAAACCCATTCTTTTCATTGTACCATCTATATTTAAAAGACAACCTCCATCGCCACTGATGAGATATTTTGCACCACTATTTTGTATATCTTTGATTTTACTTCTTACCATAGCGTTTGAAATTTCAGACTCTTTTACTGAAAAGGTTCCACCAAAACCACAACATTCTTCTTCGTATTGAAGTTCTACTAATTCCACATTTTTTAGTTTTTTGATAAGATTCTTGCTTGCTTGTATACTTTTTTGCACTCTTAAAGCATGGCAATTAGAATGCCAAGTTACTTTTATAGGTGCACCTTTATCTTCATAATCTACTTTTAAAACTTCATCAAGGTATTGTGAAAGTTCTATAACTCTAGAGCTAAAATCTTTGACTTTAGAAAATTCGGGTCTGTTTTTAAAAAGTTCTTTATAGTCATGACTCATCATACCCGCACAAGAACCACTTGGCACAACGATGGGATAATCTTTATCAAATAAATCTACATTATATAAAGCAATCTCACGACTTTCATCGAAATAACCTGAGTTAAAAGAAGGTTGAGCACAACAGGTTTGATTTTTTTTGAAAATCACTTCAATACCTTCACGCCTTAAAAGTTTTATTGCATTTAAAACGCTTTGTTGCATAGCAGCGGTTCCTAAGCATGTGGCGTAAAAATACACCTTTTTCATCATCTCTCCTTTTGGGATAATTTAGGATAAATATTCTAATCCTGTAAAAATAAAAGCAAAGTAAAATTTCCAACAAATATTCTAAAAACGAATATTTGTTGAAATAAAACTTAAATTTTTAATTATTTCACTATAACTTCAGGGATGATTCCTTGTAAGAAAAAAGCTATAATGCAAGTCCAAATTCCTATTAAAACAATAAAAGCTACAGAATATTTTAATGTGAATTTGAAAAGATCAGATTCTTTTCCTACAAGTCCAACCGCCGCGCAAGCTATAGCAATGCTTTGTGGACTGATCATCTTTCCAACGACTCCACCTACTGAATTAGCCGCTAAAAATAAAGCTTCACTAATACCTAGTTTTTGAGCACTTACTTGCTGCAAGGTTCCAAAAAGTAAATTAGCGCTTGTATCAGAGCCTGTTAAAAATACTCCTATCCAACCAATGATTGGCGAAAAGAAAGAAAAAGCATCGCCTGTGTGTGCAAAAGCAAGTCCTAAAGTAGTACTCATACCGCTATTTTTAGAAATAAAAGCAAAAGCCACAACCAAACCTATGGTGATACAAGGTATGGCCATTTCTTTTAAAGTAGCCCAAAAGCATTCTGCTGCATCTTCGGCTTTGATTTTTAAAATAGCTATAGTCAAAAAAGCTGCAAGTAAAATCGCTGTTCCTGCTTGAGCTACGGTTTTTCCATTGATTAAATCTACACCTAAGGCCAAAGATAAAGGTTTAGCTTCTCCTATGCCTGTGATAGAAGGACTTAAAATTCCAGCTGTGATATTGCTAAATTGTAAAGTAATACTTGTATAGCTTAAAATTCCGTCCTTATCAAAGAGAGCTTTAAACCAAGGTTGTGTCCAAATGATAATACAAACAATGAGTAAAATAAAAGGCGACCAAGCTTTTAGAATTTGATTAAAGTTTAGTGTGTTATCTTGAGTGAAATTGCTTTCATTGTCAAATCTAAAAATATTTTTTGGTTTCCAAAATTTTAAAAATATAGTTGTAACCGCTAAAGAAACTACAGCTGAAATAATATCAGGCAATTCTGCTCCTAAGTGATTTGAGCTTAAAAATTGAGTAGTTGTAAAACTTAGCGCCGCAACTAAAATAGCTGGAAAAGTTTCTTTAACGCCTTTAAATCCATCCATTAAAAAAACTATAAAAAAAGGTATAGTAAGGCTTAAAGGAACTAGCATTCTACCTACCATGGCAGAAACTGAATGCTGTTCTATGCCGACAAGATTTGCCATAGCAATGATAGGAATTCCCACCGCACCAAAAGCAACAGGAGCGGTATTTGCGATAAGACAAAGCCCTGCAGCTTGCAAAGGACGCAAGCCAAGTCCTACTAAAAGTGCAGCAGTTATAGCCACAGGACCACCAAAACCTATAGCACCCTCTAAAAATGAACCAAAACAAAAACCTATTAAAATCACTTGAATTCTATGATCTGGAGTAATACTCATCACGCTTTTTTTAATGATTTCAAAAGAACCTGACTTGATAGAAAGTTTGTAAAGAAAGATTGCCGCGATGATAATCCAAGCTATAGGCCACATACCATTTGTAAAGCCTTGAATAAAACTTGCACCCACTAAATTCCAAGGCATTTTATAGGCAAATAAAGCTACCAAAGTAGCAAGTATAACAGTTAAAAAACCTGCTTGATAGCCTTTAAGTTTTAAAACAACCAAACAAACTAAAAAACATAGTATAGGTAAAAATGCTACTAAAGCACTTAGCCAAATGTTTGAAAAAGGGTCATAAATTTGTTGCCATGTTAAAATTTGCTCCAATTTTTCCTCCTTGATAATTATTATGTATAAATTTATTGTAACAAAAAATTAAATTAAAATAAAAAAATTATAGAGTAAAGTAAATTACATCGTATTGTTATTAATTATTTTGTGTATTTTAGTAATATCATAAATATTAAATAAATATAAAAATAGAACAAGATAAAAATCTTATTCTAAAGGGGTAGCAGCTGTTAAAGGTGGGGTTATAATCATTAGTTCATTTACTTCAGCAAAAAAATTAGGATCTAGGGTGCAAGGGGCTATTCCAAAGCTTTTTTGTATAGGAATATTTGGATTAAAAAAAGTTACTATACATTCATCAGATTCCAAAACTAAAGAACGAATTTGCACAGCTGAAGTTGTTGTTGGCATTATAGAAAATACAGTTTCTAATTTACCATCTTTTAGATCATCTTGACAAGATTTTGCTCCAAAGGTTCCATCTTCTAAGATGGCCAAACAAAGATCGCTTTCCTTTGGATTTGTAAATTGCACATAACCAAAAGGAAGTTCATCAGCTAATTTATCTTTTTGTTTTAACCCATCGCTTAAAACAATTTCTTTAATATTTCAATTTTGATCATTAGGATCTTTTGAGGTATCCCTAAAGGCACTTAAAAAAATTCCTGTTTCTAAGCTTCTTATAGAAACCATTTCGGTAAAATCTTTCAAATCTCCAGTAGGAGTTGCAAAGGCTAAAGTTATAAACATAAAAACAAAGTAATAATTTTTTTCATATTAAATGTCCTAAAATTTTCTAAAATTTACTGGAAAATGATCCGAAACTATATGAGATCTTAAACTTGCAAGCATTAAAATCGCCGCTAAAAGCGGTGGAGTATAGGTTTGTTGTCTATTTGAATTTCCCGTAATTGCATAATCAAGAGTCCCTCCGCTTGCTTGAGTTGCACTAGTTGGAAAAACCACTCTAATTCTATTTGCTAATTCTCTATCCACTGTACTTGTTATAGTAGAAGGATCACGGTTAAAATCCCCTGCTATCATCCAGTTAACTTGAGGCATATTTGCAAAATGTGTATCTATGGCCGTGATAATTGCTCCTACATCTGTTCCTCCATTGGCTAAAGCATGGATATTGAAAAAAGCATCATTTCCATTGCGAATTCCTATAATAGGTCTTGAAACTGTAGTAGGTGGAGGTAAAACAATCACTTCTTCAGCTTGCATTCTTGAAACTATAGCTAAATTTACACGATTAGCTCCTACATCAACGCGAGAATAATAAATAAAAACCCTATCAGGCCTTGAAAGAGTTCCCAAACTCCACTCATATTCATCAATAGGTGTTCCACCTTGTTGCACATGGTGTCCTGTTGGAGTGGCTGTTCTTGGTAAAGTTCCTGCTTCTTGTATCATTAAGATATCTAAGGGGTTTGCTCCACTTACAAGTTGTCTTACGCTAACACTCCATTTGCTTTCTGTGGCTGCGGATGAGCCTTGCAAATTCCAAGTGCCGACATTAAAATTTTCTAAATTCGCAAAAGCAAGGTTAAAAGATAAAAATAAACATATAATTTTTTTCATCGCACCTCTCCTTGGCGATATAAAGGTTTTGCGGTAAAAGGCGGAGTAGTTAAAAACCATTGTTGATCAAAATTATCTTTTTTTGCACACTCTACAGTAAAAATTTTTAAAAACCTTATGAAAATCACCATAAAGATTTGTAATAGGTGCTTGTATGCATTTTCCATTTCCTAAATTTTTAATTTGAACCGCTGTATTGCTCATAGAGATAAGTTTCCACATTTGTGCGTGATTGCTTGCATCGCAAGGATAATGGACAATTCCATTCCCATAAGCATTAAGACAAGTATTGGTTTTGGCATTTTTAATCATTGCAAAATCATTAGGATAAAGCAAAAGTTGCCAAACTCTAGCATCGCCAAATCCTTTGCTATCGATTAAAGTATAACCCCAAATCCAATTTCCTTGTGCTAAAGCCCAAACCGTTAAAGCTGCTCCGCTAGGGCCTAAAATGGTTAAAAAATCAGAAACCACAGGGCGATTTTCAAAAATTAAAACATCATTAAAAGCTTCGTCTTTAAAGCGAGGATTGATTCCATTTACTGCATTATTGTTGGCACTATTGCTTGTTCTAGTTAAAGGTGGGGTAATAGGAGTAATAAGTACTAAATCAGCATTGCTAATTAAACTTGGAATTTCTTGATTAGTAGGAAAAATAGGTTCAAGTCCTAGTTTTAAAGAAAAAGAATTAGTATCTTCAAATTCTCCAAATGAACGCCCCAAAGGATTTACATTTTCAAAATTTAGAAGAACATGCATTAAAGAAAAAAATCATAAAAAAAATAAAAACTTTAATTTTTTGCATTAAAAACCTTGATTATGTATTTAAATTTTTTAAGAAAATAATAACATAATTTTCATTATAATTTTCCGCTTCTTAAAATGTTTTATTTTGTTGTTTTTAAAGGTAGAATTTACATGCATCTTAAACACTTATATTTTAGTATTTCTCAAATTTTTAATTTTTACAAAGAAGGTTTTAAAAATTTAACTCTTGGAAAGACCCTTTGGAAAATTATCTTTATCAAACTTTTTGTTATGTTTGTGATTTTAAAACTTTTTGTTTTTGATGTAAATTTTAATTCTATTTTTAAAAGCGACAAAGAAAAAAGCACTTTTGTACTCAAAAATCTTACACTCGAAGGAAAATAAATGAACGAACTTAATAGCGTTGATTGGTCAAGAGCGCAGTTTGCTTTAACTGCACTTTATCATTTTTTGTTTGTGCCTTTAACCTTAGGCTTATCTTTTATCATTGCTATCATGGAGACTATCTATGTAAAAACTAAAAATGAAAGATGGAAAAAAATCACCAAATTTTGGCTTTCATTATTTGCTATAAATTTTGCTATCGGTGTAGCTACAGGTATTATAATGGAATTTGAATTTGGAACAAACTGGGCAAATTATAGCTGGTTTGTGGGAGATATTTTTGGTGCACCTTTGGCGATTGAAGGTATTATGGCATTTTTTTTAGAGGCTACTTTTTTTGCAGTTATGTTTTTTGGCTGGGATAAAGTAAGTAAGGGTTTTCACTTACTTTCAACTTGGTGTGTGGCTATAGGAAGTAATCTTTCTGCTTTTTGGATTTTAGTGGCAAATGGTTGGATGCAATATCCTGTAGGAATGAGCTTTAACCCTGATACAGCAAGAAATGAAATGCAAAGCTTTTTTGAAGTAGCACTTTCTCCTGTGGCTATTTCAAAATTTTTACATACCATAGGCAGTGGTTATGTGATTTCAGCTTTATTTGTAATGGGAATTTCAGCTTGGTTTATGTTAAAGGGACGCCATATTATCGAGGCTAAAAAAAGCTTAGTTGTAGGAGCTAGTTTTGGTTTGGTTTGTTCAATCTTTTTGTTTTTCAGCGGAGATGAAAGTGCTTACCGTGTAACTCAAACTCAACCTATGAAACTTGCAGCTATGGAAGGGGTTTATCAAGGTGAACATCGTGCAGGACTTGTACCTTTTGGAATCTTAAACCCTAAAAAAACCATAGATAATAACGAAAGTGTGTTTTTATTTGACATTACTATACCTTACGCTCTTTCTATATTAGGAAACCGTGATCCAAATTCTTTTGTACCAGGAATTGAAGATTTAATCTATGGAAATGAAAGCAAAGGTATAGAACCTATGCAAAATCGTATCGATAGAGGAAAAATCGCTATACAAGCTCTAAAAGACTATAAGCTTGCTAAAGAAAACAATGATACAATAGCTATGGCAAATCACAAATCTATTTTAGAAACTCATTTTAAAGATTTTGGCTATGGATATCTAGAAAAACCAAGCGATACTATTCCGCCTGTGGCTTTAACTTTTTATAGCTTTCATATCATGGTTGCTTTGGGAAGTTTTTTCTTTTTACTTTTCATCGTTACTCTTTATCTTACTATGGCAAATGATATTGAGAAATTTAGAAAAGTACTTTGGGTATGTTTATTATCCATTCCATTGGGTTATATCGCCGCTGAAGCAGGCTGGATTGTTGCTGAAGTAGGCAGACAACCTTGGGCAATTCAAGACTTACTTCCTGTACATATCGCAGCAACGCAACTTGGAAAAGTCAATGTTCAAATTTCATTTTGGATTTTTGCAGTACTTTTTACAGCCTTATTGATTGCAGAAGTTAAAATCATACTTACTCAGATTAAAAAAGGTTTTGACGCACATGCAGAGCATACTCCACTTATGGGCAAAGGAGAAAAATGATGTTTTTTGGTTTAGAACTCGAAGGTTTGCAAATTTATTGGTGGTTGATTTTAAGTTTGCTCGGCGGACTTTTAGTTTTTATGTTTTTTGTCCAAGGTGGACAAACTTTAATCGATGAGCTTAGCAAGGATGAGCTTGAAAAAACCATGCTAGTCAATTCTTTAGGGCGTAAATGGGAGCTTGGTTTTACAACTCTCGTACTTTTTGGCGGAGCTGCTTTTGCAGCTTTTCCACTTTTTTATAGTACAAGTTTTGGCGGAGCTTATTGGGCTTGGCTTTGTATTTTATTTTGTTTTATTTTACAAGCTGTGGCTTATGAGTATCGTAAAAAAGAAAATAATGTTTATGGCTCTAAAACCTATGAAATTTTTCTTAAAATTAATGGCTATTTAGGTGTATTTTTAATCGGAGTTGCAGTAAGTAGCTTTTTTAGCGGTTCTGAATTTATCTTAAATGAGCATAATTTTGTTTCTTGGCAAAACCCTTTGCACGGCTTAGAACTTTTACTCAATCCTTTTAATTATCTCTTAGGCTTAGCTTTAGTATTTTTAGCAAGACTTTTAGGCGCAGCGTATTTTATGAACAATATCAATGATGAGAATATCAAAATAAGAGCTATGAAAAAACTTATGATCAATAGTATTTTATTTTTACCTTTTTTCTTAGGTTTTTTAGCGTGGATTTTTTTAAAAGATGGTTTTAGCGTAGATGCCAATGGAGTTGTAAGCATGAGTGCGAATTTGTATTTATATAATTTCTTAAATCAAATGATTTTTGCTATCTTGCTTGCTATCGGTGTGATTTTAGTGCTTTTAGGTATGGTTCAAGGAGCAAAAGGTTGCTCTAAAGCTATTTTTATCCTAGGACTTGGAACGGTTTTAACGGTTTTTGCTTTATTATCAAGTATTGGTTTAGGTCAAAGTGCTTTTTACCCATCTTTAAGTGATTTGCAAAGTTCTTTAACTTTAAAAAATGCAAGTTCAAGCTATTATACTCTAAGCGTCATGGCTTATGTGTCTTTACTTGTACCTTTTGTTTTAGCTTATATTATCTATGTTTGGAATGCAATGGATAAAGTAAAAATCACACGCGAAGAAATCGCAAACGATGATCACGCATATTAAGGAGAAAAAATGTTACATGCTTTGTTTTTATTGGCTTGGCCTTTAGTAATTTATCTAAGCTATAAATTTATAATGCTAAATATCAATCAATTAGAAAAAGATAGCAAACTATAAAGCAAGATAAGATTTAAACCGATATAAGTATAAATCTTTTCAAAATATTGCAATTTGCCCATTTTTGGGCATCTTTTAATCATAAATCTTTTAAAGCTTCATTAGCAGCATCAAGGGCGTGAATAAGGCTTGTGTCAAAAATTTTAATATTTGTATCATTTTTGGATATTAATAAACCAATTTCAGTGCAAGCTAAAAGCACTCCCTTTGCCCCTTTTTCTTGTAGTTTATTTATAATATTTAAATATTTTTCTTTAGAATCTTGCTTGATTTCACCTTTGCAAAGCTCATTAAAAATAATATCATTAACGATTTTTATATCTTCATCACTAGGAGTAATAACGCTAATATTTTCTTCAATCAGCATTTTTTTATAAAAATCCTGAGCCATTGTGTATTTAGTACCCAATAAACCAATTTTTTGTATGTTTTCTTGTTTTAAAGCCTTAGCAGAGCTTTTTGCAATATGTAAAATAGGGATATTTATGTTTTGTTGAATTTCATCAAAAACCTTATGCATAGTATTAGTTGCAATTATTATAAAACTAGCCCCCGCAAGTTCTAATTTTTTAGCACACTGACTTAAAATTTGTGCAGCTTCTTGCCATTTATCTTGGCTTTGTAAATTTTCTATTTCTTCAAAATTAACACTGTAAAGTAAAATTTTTGCAGAATTTAAAGATTTTAATTTATCATTTATAGCTTGATTTATTGTTTTATAATAAGTAATAGTACTTTCAAAACTCATTCCGCCATAATACCAATGGTTTTCATTTTTCTCCTTAAGAATTAATTTTTGAGTTATTTTATTACAATATATTTCATAGAAATATGATTTATTTTTAAATAAATAAATATATTTTAATATTTTTATTAAAATTTAAAATAATTTTTTAAACTATTTTCCAATCTATAGGAATTTTACCAACTTTTTTTAAAAATTCATTAGCCTTTGAAAAATGCTTACAACCTAAAAATCCTGTTCTAGCTAAAGGGCTTGGGTGGGCTGCTTTTAAAATCAAATGCTTAGTATTATCAATCAAAATCTCCTTGTTTTTTGCGTAATTTCCCCAAAGCATAAAAACAAGTCCTGATTTTTCATTGCTTAATTTATGTATTATAGCATCACTAAATTCTTGCCAACCCCACGAACTATGGCTAGCTGCTTTATTTGCTTCAACGCTAAGAATAGAATTTAAGAGCAAAACTCCTTGTTTTGCCCAAGAGCTTAAATCTCCGCTTTTTGCTGGAGTGATGTTTAAATCATTTTGCAATTCTTTAAAAATATTATTAAGACTTGGTGGGATTTTTATATTTTTTGGAACCGAAAAACTAAGCCCCATTGCTTGATTTGGTTGATGATAGGGATCTTGTCCTAGGATAATAATTTTAATTTCTTTTAAAGGACATAAATTAAAAGCATTAAAGATTAAATTCGCAGGCGGATAAATAACTATATTTTGATTAATCGCATTTAGGTATTGTTTTTTGATTTCTAGAAAATATTTTTTTTGAAATTCGTCTCTTAAAAATTCTTTCCAGTCATCATTTATTTTAATCTTATCTATGTTTATTGTAATTTCTTCCATATTATTCCTAATTATTTAAATTATTAAAAATTTTTATTCTAACAAAAAAGCTTACAAAAATATATTAATTTTTTTTGAAGTAAATAAAATTTTTTATATTAATAAAAATTAAATATAAAGACATAATTAGGATATAAAAATACTTAATTTATTGTATTTGAAAGTAGTTTATTTATTAACCAATTATTAACTAAAAATGCAATATCATTATTTTATGATTTAAATCAAAAATTTTTGATTTTAAATTAAAATATTTTTATGAAAGGTTCAAAATGGGAACAAGAAAAGAACATGATTTTATTGGGGAATTAGAAATCTCTGATGAGGTTTATTATGGAGTGCAAACTTTTAGAGCTGTTGAAAATTTTGATATTTCTCATGATAGATTAAAAGATTTTCCTCGCTTTGTTAGAGCTTTGGCTAGAGTAAAAAAAGCTGCAGCTATGGCAAATCATGAATTAGGTCTTTTGGATAAAAATATTCAAGATGCGATTATTAAAGCGTGCGATAAAATTTTAGAAGGGGGGTATTATGATCAATTTGTAGTAGATATGATCCAAGGAGGTGCTGGAACAAGTACAAATATGAATGCTAATGAAGTTATAGCAAACATAGGGCTTGAACTTATGGGTCATAAAAAAGGTGAATACCAATATCTTCATCCAAATGATCATGTTAATTTAAGCCAAAGTACTAATGATGCTTATCCTACAGCTTTACACCTTGCCTTGCATGATTATTTAAGTGATTTGGCAAAAGCTATGGAACATCTAAAAAAAGCTTATGAGAGAAAAGCTGAAGAATTTAAAGATGTTCTTAAAATGGGTAGAACCCAACTGCAAGATGCTGTGCCTATGACTTTAGGTCGCGAATTTAAAACTTTTGCTGTAATGATAGGTGAAGATATACAAAGAGTATTAGAAGCTAGAAAATTGATTTTAGAGATCAATTTGGGTGGAACTGCTATTGGAACGGGAATTAATTCTCATCCTGATTATCCCAAGGTTGTAGAAAGAAAAATAAGAGAAGTGACAGGTTTTGAATATACTGTGGCTGAGGATTTGATTGAGGCGACTCAAGATACGGGAGCTTATGTACAAATTTCAGGTGTTTTAAAACGTGTTGCAACAAAACTTTCTAAAGTATGTAATGACTTAAGACTTTTAAGTAGTGGTCCAAAATGTGGTCTTAATGAAATTAATCTTCCAAAAATGCAACCAGGTAGTTCTATCATGCCAGGTAAGGTAAATCCTGTTATTCCTGAAGTAGTTAATCAAGTTTGTTATTTTGTTATCGGAGCAGATGTAACTGTAACTTTTGCTTGCGAGGGTGGACAATTACAACTTAATGTTTTTGAACCAGTTGCAGCGTATAGCTTATTTAATTCTATTGTAATGCTAGAAAAAGCAATGTATACTTTAGCTGATAAATGTATAGATGGTATTACTGCAAATGAAAAAATTTGTTCAGACTTTGTCTATAATTCAGTAGGTATAGTAACAGCTTTAAATCCTTATATTGGCTATGAAAATTCAGCCTCTATAGCTAAAGAGGCAATGAATACTGGAAAAAGAGTGGCTGATATTGTACTTGAAAGAGGGCTTTTAAGTAAAGAACAAATTGATGAAATTTTAACTCCATCAAATATGCTAAATCCTCACATGGAAGCTAAAAAATAGCACTTAGGATTTAATATGGATATAATGATAATTTTGCAAGTAATCGTCCTTCTTGGGGCGATTTTTATCGGTATTCGTTTAGGCGGTATTGCTATAGGTTATGCTGGAGGATTAGGCGTAGTTATACTAGGACTTGTTTTAGGTATGAAACCTGGTAATATTCCTTGGGATGTTATTTTAATTATTGCTGCAGCTATTGCAGCAATTTCTGCTATGCAACAAGCAGGTGGACTTGATTATATGGTAAGGGTGACAGAAAAAATTTTAAGATCAAGCCCTAAATTTATAAATTATTTAGCTCCAGCTTGTGGATGGTTGCTTACAATCTTAGCAGGAACAGGAAATGCAGTATTTTCTTTAATGCCTGTTGTAGTCGATGTTGCAAAATCTCAAAACATAAAACCTAGTGTTCCGCTTTCGTTAATGGTTGTTTCTTCGCAAATTGGAATCACTGCTTCTCCTGTGAGTGCAGCTGTGGTTTATATGAGCGGAGTTTTAGAGCCGCTTGGATGGAATTATCCAACTTTAATTGGAATTTGGATCAGTACAACTTTTATAGCTTGCATACTTGCAGCTTTTATAGTGAGTTTAATCACTCCTATGGATTTAAGCAAAGATAGTGTTTATCAAGAACGCTTAAAAGCAGGACTTGTTAAAGATGCAAGATCTATTTTACATGGTGAAGATAAACCAGGTGCTAAACTTTCAGTAGGAATTTTCTTGATCACTGTTTTGGCAGTTGTACTTTATGCAACTGCAATTTCAAGCAATATTAAATGGATTGATCCTGTTGTGGTTCCAAGAGATGCAGCTATTATGAGCTTTTTACTTACTGCAGCAACTTTGATCACTTGGCTTTGTAAAGTTGAACCAGGTAAAATTCTTGACACTAGTGTATTTAAAAGCGGTATGACTGCTTGTGTTTGCGTTTTTGGTGTAGCATGGCTTGGAAATACTTTTGTTGCAGGACACGAAGCTTCTATTAAAGAAGTAGCAGGCGACTGGGTTAAACAAACCCCTGCTATGTTAGCAGTTGCATTTTTCTTTGCAAGTATGCTTTTATATTCTCAAGCAGCAACTGCAAAGGCCATTGTACCTGTAATTATCACTGCTTTAGGAATTTCAGCAGCAAATCCGCACGATTCTTATATGCTTGTAGCTTGTTTTGCAGCAGTTTCGGCACTTTTTGTGCTTCCAACTTATCCAACCTTACTTGGTGCTGTGCAAATGGATGATACAGGAACGACTAGAATTGGTAAATTTATATTTAATCACTCTTTCTTTATACCAGGAGTTTTAGCTATTGCAATTGCTGTAGCATTAGGCTTTGTATTAGCTCCTATGCTTATTTAAATCAAACCCTAGGTTTTTCTCTCCTAGGGTTAAAATTTTTTCATTAGTTTTTAAGTATATACTACGCTATAATATTCATTTTTAATTTTCTTTAAGAAAGGAATTTAATGAAGATAAAAGTTGGGTTGATTTTTTCAGGTATTGTTTGCCTTTTTTTAACAGCCTGTGTTAATCAGGTTAAACAAAATACAACATTTGAAAATGCTTTAACACAAAAATATTGTGGTGATGATTTTTTCAATCAAAATTTAGAAAAAATTAAAAAAAATGATGATGTCATTTATACAGGATTAAATGCAGGTTTGATTGCTAGAAATTGTAGTGATTTTAACAAAAGTAATGTATTTTTTGATGCTGCGGAAGAATCTTATAAATATGATGTGGATTTAGAAAATGTAGGCTCTAAAGCAGCTAAATTTGTTGGTACAACCTTGCTTAATGATACTATAGTTGATTATGATGGTTCTTTATATGAAAGAATTATGGTTAATATATATAAAGCTCTAAACTATATGGAAGAAGATGATTATGAAAATGCAAGAGTTGAGTTTAATCGTGCTTTAATGCGTCAAGATAAGGCAAAAGAATATTTTGCTAAAGAAATTGAAAAAAATCGTGCTGATTTAGATAAGGCAAAAGAAGATAAAAATTATGATAAAAATATGAATGAAAATTCAAAAGTTATAGAAGAGCAATATGACAACTTATTTAAAGAATTTGATACAACAAAAAATTTCATAAATCCTTATGCGACTTATCTTGCTTCAATATTTTTCTTTATGGATAAAGATTATAGAAAAGCTGCAGATTTATTTAGAGAAGTAGCTATTATTTATCCAAAAAATAAAACTATCAAAAAAGAGGCTAAAATTTTTAAAGAATATGCCACAAAAATAAAAGTCAAAAAAGCTAAAAAATATGTTTTTGTAGTTTATGAAAATGGATTTGGTGTAGTTAAGGATGAATTTGCTTTAACCTTACCTTTTATAGTGGATAAAAAAATTATTAGCACAAATATTGCTTTACAAACCTTGAAAAAAAGGGAAGCTTCTTTTGCAAATTTAAATATAAATGGTCAAAATACAAATGATTTTGTAGATTTAGACAATATTGTCGCTACTGAATTTAAAATAAATATGCCTGTAATGATTGCTAAAGCCTTAGCTCAAACTATAATTAAAACCACTTTAAATGTAGCTGTTGCAAATAATGACTCTACAGGTGGATGGCTAAGTCTTGCAACAGCAGTAGCAACTGCTGCAACCAACAAAGCTGATGTGCGTTCTTGGAGAGGTTTGCCAAAAAGCATTGCCATAGCAATAATAGAAAACGACGGAAATTTAGAAATCAAAGATCCACAAGGCAATATTTTGTTTCAAAAATCATTGGATAAAAATAAAAATGCTCTTGTGATAGTGCGTTCTTTTGCTCCGTATTTACCTGCAAGTGTTGCTATCATGGAAAAATAAGGCTAAAAGATGAAAAAAATTATTTTATTTATTTTAATGTTTTTACTTAGTGCTTGTGCACCAAGTTATCAAATAAATTCAAATCAAAATACTGTAATTTTAGGTTCAAATTTACCAAAAAGTTTAGTAAAACAGTTTCAAAAGCGTATAAATAGCAATGGTTATTTAGAATTTGAAGTGATTTTACGCAGTACTTTTGCTAAAGATTTAATTTATAAAGTGGATTGGTTAGATAAAGATGGTTTTGTGCTAAGAGATGTTTTAAATGAGGACTATCAAGCCCTTAGAATTCCAGCAGGACAAGAGGTGATTCTTCGTAAACTTGCATCTGATACAAGAGCGAAGGATTTTAGATTAGAAATTAAAGTAAAAAATTAATCTCATTTTAGGAAGGATAAATCATGAAAAAAACAAAAATTTTAGGAACAGCTCTTATTGGAGCTTTGCTTTTTAGTGGTTGTGCGCAAACAGCTTATACAGATGGAAAGGCAAGTCAGGTGAAAAAAGACGATGCTTTAACCTTGGGTCTTGATAGACAAGATTTTGAAAGTGCAGCTGAAACTATGATAAATAGTATGTTAAGCGATCCTGCTTTTGCAAATATTAAACCAGGTACAAGAAAGGTTATTGCTATTGGTAGGGTTGTGAATGATACCCCGCAAAGAATCGATACTGAAAAACTTACCGCAAAAATCACTTCTGCATTAAGAAAATCAGGTAAATTTGTTCTAACTTCAGCAGTTGCTGCAGGCGGAGCACTTGATAGCATGAGTGAAGATGTAAGAGAATTAAGAGATAATGATGAGTTTAATCAAAAAACCATAGCAAAAAAAGGGACATTGGTATCGCCTGATTTTTCTCTTGCGGGTAAAATTAGACAAGATAATGTAAAACTTAGCAATGGTAAAACTCAAGTAGAATACTTTTTCTTACTAAGACTTACTGATTTAACATCAGGTTTAGTTTATTGGGAAGATGAACAAACTATCGATAAAACCGGTTCTAGTAAATCAGTTACTTGGTAAAATAAAAATTAATTTATGAATAAAATTTTTAGCTCAAGTGTTTAGCTTGGGCTTTTTTTATGATTTTTAAAAGGATACGAAATGAAAAAAATATTATTTATCGGCTCTTTAGTTATGGCAAGTTTACTTTATGCACAAGGTTCCCAGCCTGTAGAAATTATTGAGCCAGAACAAACAGAACAAACACCAGTTACAAAACCTAAAACAGAGAATTTATCAAATCTTATGAATAAAGCGAGCAAAGCTCTTAAAAGAAAAAATCCTGAAGCTGTAGTTTATACTGCAAAAGCTTCTATTGATGTAGGACCTGATGATTCGCAATATTATGATTATTTAGCAACTGCTTATTCCGAAGCTGTTTTAAAGCTTAAAGCTAATATGGTTTTATCAAAAGCAGGGATAATTGCTGTTAAAGAAACTTTATCTTATTTTCATAAAACCATTCCTGATGATAAATTAAATCAAGAAATGCAAAAAAAAGCAGATGTAGAACTAAAAAAATTACAAGAAAAACAAGCAGATGCAGATAAAATTTTTGATTTTATAGGTAAGCTTATATCTGAATTTGCGCAAAAACTACCACCTGAAAAACAAGATTCTAAATTTGTAGCAGAACTTGAAGATAAAATTTTTGAAAACACTTATAATCAAGGTTTTACAAAAACTGCCATGGATGAAATTACAGGATTAATTCCTTATGAAACTTTTATAGTAAATGATGAAGATGGCTATCAAGTAGGTGTTTTAGCTTATACTACGCCAAATTCTTTACAACTTGCTAGAGATTTAAAACAAGGACATCAATCAAAACCTACAGATAAAAAAGAACAATGCAAAAATCCTGATGATATAGCTGATGCTATGGATGATGATGCATTGCTTTCTCATTTGGGTATAAAATACTTTTTTAATGAAAATTGTCGTCCAGCAATTTTAGCTTATGGTATGTCTTCTTTCATAAAAGAAGAAGGAATGAATGCAGATTATCAAGAAGAGGAAGAAGAGCGTGCTAAAGGCAGAGCAGATGCTTTCATATCATCGTTTTTATCTTCTTCGGTATCAGCAAACATTAAAGATAGCTCAACAAAAGAAAAAATAAAAAAAGCTATGATTAAAGCTGTTGCCCAAGGAGATACTACTAATTACAATACAAAAAAAACAGGACCTCAAACTTCATTAATAAAAGAAATGTCAAAAGATTTCAGTGCTGATTCAAGTATGAGTTTATTAGGAATTGAAGATGCTAGAATTTGGAGTGTGGATAAGGGGGATTATAGAGTAGTAGGTGCGATACGTTATTATTCTATGGGCAGTATAGAAGCTGCTAATAAAAGATTTGATCCAAACTATGGGGCAACACCAAAATCTAGCACACCAAAAAAAGTTATACCTAGTGTAAAACACTCATCAAACCTTGATGTAGATGATTTTTAAGGAAAATCAATGAGAGTTTTATTTGTATCACTAGTTTTTTTTGCATTTTTAAATGCTAAAGTTGTCACCACTAGCACGACAAAACAAGCACAAGGAGAAGGTTATGGTGTTACTTACGAACAAGCCGTGGGTAAAGCTTTAGCTGATGCCATATCTCGTATGTATGGTGGTAGTTTAAGTCAAAGTACAAATTTTAAAACTAAAAGTACAAAAGACAAAAATGGACAAAATTTAGAAAAAAGCTTCAATGATGAAATTCGTCGTGCTACAAAAGGTAGTTTTGACTCTTATGAAGTGATTTCTAAAATCCAAACCAATGACGGGTTTAATGTTAAAGTTGTGATTAAAAAAACCACAACAACAAAAAAGTATCAAGCTCCAGGTTTAAGTGCAGATAATAGAAGAAGTATTACTGTTTTTGATTCTACTCCAGATGCTGCAAAAAGAGGTATAGGCTCAGCTTTGCAACAAAAAATCATTTCTGATTTATTGCAAAGTCGTAAATTTAATGTTTTAGACCGTGATTCTAGTGGCTATTATGAAATGGAAAAAGCTTTAATCAAAAGTGGCGACGCAGCTAGCGATGAAGTTTATAAACTTAAAAATGTGTTAGCAACAGATTATATTTTATTGTTTTCTATTTCAGGACTTGAAGGTAAACAAAAAACAAGCAATTTAACAGGAAAAAGCAAAACTGAAATTGAAGTTATCGTAGATTATCGTGTGCTTTTATTTGCTACAAGACAAATTAAATTTTCTAATACTTTAAGTATGAAAGTCAATCTTAAAGACAATAGTCTTAGTGCCAATGAAGCTGCACTCAAACAAATTGCAAATCGTATTGCAGGAGATATTTTAAATGCAATTTATCCTTTAAAGGTTGCAGCTGTTGAAAACAATGAAGTGGTATTTTCTCAAAGCTTAAATCAAGGTGATGTTTATGAATGTTTTGCTCTTGGCAAGGCTATAAAAGATACTTATACAAAAGAAAATACAGGAAGAGTAGAAAGCAAAACAGGAAGTATTGAAATCACTCGCACAAGCCCTAAACTTTCTTATGCAAAAATCACAGAAGGTAGTGTAAAAGTGGGCGATATTTGTAGACCTTTAATTGGTAGCAATAGTGGAAATGGCTACACTATAGGTCGTGATGCAAATTATCAAACCCAAGAAGGCGGCGGAGTAAATCTAGGCTTTTAAATTTTTAGAGTTTGATTTTTCTCAAACTCTAAATCCTTTCTTAAATTCATCAAAAATTAAAGAAAAATTTTGTAAAATCGAAATTTTATTAAACCACTAAAGCTTTTAAATCCGTTATTGCGGTGCTTTATGGTACTACCAATTTATAAGGAAAAGCAATGTATGCTATTATCAAACACAGCGGAAAGCAATACAAAGTAAGTGTTGGCGATGAGCTAAAACTAGATCACTTTGAAGCTGAAAGCAAAGCAAGTATTGAAGTAAGCAAAGTTCTTGCTATCAATGATAAAGAATTAAAGGTAGGTGCGCCTTTCGTAGCAGGTGCAAAAGTTGTTTTGGAAGTGATCAATCACGGAAAAGATAAAAAAGTTGTGATTTACAAAAAAAGACGCAGAAAAGATTCTAAACTCAAACGCGGTTTTAGAAGACAATTTACTCGCGTTGTAGTAAAAGATATCAAAGCTTAAGGAGTAAAGAATGGCACACAAGAAAGGTCAAGGTTCAACTCAAAATAACCGCGATTCTATAGGTCGTCGTTTAGGTGTTAAAAAATTTGGTGGCGAGTTTGTTAGAGCTGGAAATATCATCATCCGCCAAAGAGGAACTGCAACTCATGCAGGTAACAATGTAGGTATGGGAAAAGATCATACTATCTTTGCTTTGATTGATGGTTTTGTAAAATTCGAAAGAAAAGACAAAGACAGAAAAAAAGTTTCTGTATATCCTGCATAAGTTTTTAGGACGCTTTTTAGCGTCTTGAAAACTTTAAATTTATAAATTTAACTTCTTTTATTTACTCAAATTTAGCTTTATAAATTTAAAGTCAAAGGCAATTTAAATGTTTATTGATAGTGTTAAAATTACTTTAGCTTCAGGCGATGGTGGTAAAGGTGCTGTAAGTTTTCGTCGTGAAAAACATGTTCCACTTGGTGGCCCTGATGGGGGAGATGGTGGAAATGGTGGTGATATTATTTTCGTATGTGATAATAATACCCACACTCTTGTAAATTTCAAAGGCAAAAGAGAATTACGCGCACAAAATGGTGCTGGTGGAATGGGACGTAATAAAAATGGCAAAAAGGGTGAAAATTTAGAACTCATAGTGCCTGAAGGAACGCAAGTTATTGATGCGCAAACCAATGAAATTTTACTCGATCTTACCAAAGAAGGACAAAGAGAGCTTTTTTTAAAAGGTGGAAAAGGCGGACTTGGCAACACTCATTTTAAACACGCCACTAATCAACGTCCTGATTACGCACAACCTGGCATAAAAGGAGAAAGTCGCTTAGTCAGACTTGAGCTTAAACTTATTGCCGATGTAGGGCTTGTAGGCTTTCCAAATGTGGGAAAATCTACTCTTATAAGCGTTGTTTCAAATGCAAAACCTGAAATTGCAAATTATGAATTTACCACTCTTACTCCAAAACTTGGACTCGTGGATGTAGATGAGTATAATTCCTTTGTTATGGCTGATATTCCAGGGATTATCGAAGGAGCAAGTGGAGGCAAAGGCTTAGGACTTGCCTTTTTAAAGCACATAGAAAGAACGAGCTTTTTGCTTTTTGTATTAGATCCTATAAGGCAAATGCCTTTAAAAGAACAATTTATAGTGCTAAGAAAGGAACTTGAAAAATTTTCCAGTGAACTTTTTGGGCGTAAATTTGGTATCATGATTTCAAAAAGTGATAGTGTTAATTTAGGAGAAGAATTTGCCGAGCAAATTGCTTTAAACATTAATGAGTTAGAAAATTATCTCAAAGAAATAAATAACTCACAAAGCTTTTTAATCAAAGTCTCAAGCCTTGAAAAAACAGGACTTAAAGAACTTAAATTCATGCTTTTAGAAGAAATTAAAACTTTAAGAAATAACAAATAAAAATTTTAACAATCTAGGAAGTGTTTTATATTAAAAATTTCAAACACTCCCTATTTTTTCAAAAAATAACTAGTTTATATGAAATTTTGGCTAAAATTATAAAAATTTTTTAAGGAATAAGCATGAAAAGAATAGTTGTTAAAGTGGGTTCTCATGTGATTAGCGAAGAAAACACTTTAAGTTTTGAGCGTCTTAAAAATTTAGTCGCATTTTTAGCTAAACTCATGGAAAAATATGAAGTGATTTTAGTAACTTCAGCGGCTATTTCAGCAGGACACGCCAAACTAGATATCGATAGAAAAAACCTCATTAATAAACAAGTTTTAGCTGCTATTGGACAACCTTTTTTAATCAGTGTTTATAACGAGCTTTTAGCCAAGTTTGGCAAACTAGGCGGACAAATTTTACTTACAGGTAAGGATTTTGACTCTAGAAAAGCTACTAAACACGCAAAAAATGCTATCGATATGATGATAAATTTAGGAATTTTGCCTATTATTAATGAAAATGACGCTACAGCCATAGAAGAAATTGTCTTTGGTGATAATGATAGCCTAAGTGCTTATGCTACGTATTTTTTTGATGCGGATTTGCTTGTGATTTTAAGCGATATTGATGGATTTTACGATAAAAATCCTAGTGAATTTAGTGATGCAAAGCGTTTAGAAAAAATCACTCATATTAAAGAAGAATGGCTACAAGCAACCATAAAAACAGGTAGTGAGCACGGAACAGGTGGTATAGTAACCAAACTTAAAGCAGCTAAATTTTTACTTGAACACAATAAAAAAATGTTTTTAGCAAGTGGCTTTAATCTAAATGTAATTGAAACCTTTTTGCTTGAAAATAAACAAATAGGCGGAACTTTGTTTGAGTGATTAATTTATTAAATTCTCTTTTAAAATCAAATAAGCTATAATTAAAACTTTTAATTTCACACAAAGCGAAAAAATGAAAAAAATTATTTTTATGGGTACTCCATCTTATGCAACTTGTATTTTAAAAGCACTAGTAGAAAATGAAAATTTTAAACTCGTAGCACTTTTTACTCAGCCTGATAAAGCTGTAGGTAGAAAGCAAATTTTAACTCCAAGTGATACTAAGGCTTTTTTAAGTCAAAATTATTCTAGTATTCCTATTTTTACTCCAAGTTCTTTAAAAGATGAAAATATTATAAGAGAGATTAAGGATTTAAATCCTGATTTTATCGTGGTTGCTGCCTATGGAAAAATTTTACCTAAAGCCATTTTGGATTTAGCACCTTGTGTGAATTTGCACGCTTCTTTACTTCCAAAATACCGTGGTGCCAGTCCGATTCAAAGTGCGATTTTAAATAAAGATGAAAAAAGTGGAGTTTGCACCATGCTCATGGAAGAAGGGCTTGATACAGGTGCTATACTTGAAAGCTTAGAGTGTGATATAAAAGATAAAAATTCAAGTGAAGTTTTTGAACTTTTAGCAAATTTGGCCGCTAAGCTCATCCTCACTACTCTTTTAAATTTTGATAAAATTACCCCTAAAAAACAAGAGGAAAGTCTAGCAACGCTTTGTAGAAAAATCAAAAAAGAAGATGGGCTTATAAATTTGCAAAATGCAAGAGAACTTTATCAAAAATATCTAGCTTTTACCCCTTGGCCTGGAGTTTTCTTGGAAAATGGACTTAAATTCTTAGAACTTGAACTTGTGGATGAATTAAAACAAAATGCTAGGATGGGTGAAATTTTAGAATTAGAAAAAGAAAGTTTTTTGCTTGCTTGCAAACAAGGAGTTTTGCGTATTAAAAAACTTCAAGAAAGTGGAAAAAAAGCTCTTGATGGTAGGACTTATTTAAATGGAAAAAGGCTTAAAAGTGAAGATAGTTTGTGTTGAAAGTATAGACTCAACTCATCTTTTTTTATGCGAGCAAATACGCAATGGAAAGATTGATGAAAATTTTGCTATTTATGCTTTAGAACAAACAAATGGAGTTGGAAGTAGGGAAAATTCTTGGCAAAGCTCTAAAGGAAATTTACATCTTTCTTTTTGTATTAAAGAAGAAGATTTACCAAAAGATTTACCTTTAGCTTCTGTGAGTATTTATTTTGCTTATTTACTTAAAGAAGTTTTACAAGAAAAAGGTTCTAAAATTTGGCTTAAATGGCCTAACGATCTATATTTAGATGATAAAAAAGCTGGAGGGGTTATAAGTGCTAAAATTTCAAATTTTATCATAGGCGGTATGGGTTTAAATCTCAAATTTTCACCCCAAAATACAGCTTTATGCGATATAGAAATTTCGCTTAAAGATTTAGTGAGTGAGTTTTTGCAAAAAGTAGAAAAAAAAATTTTATGGAAGAATATTTTTAGCAAGTATATGTTAGAATTTGAAAAATCAAGAAAATTTAGCGTCCATCATGAAGGTAAAGTTTTTTCACTTGAAAATTCTTTTTTGTATGAAGATGGTTCAATTTTACTAGGTGATAAAAGGGTGTATAGTTTAAGATGAGCGAAATTATTACAATAGCAAATCAAAAAGGTGGAGTAGGAAAGACTACAACAGCAGTAAATTTAGCCGCTTCTTTAGCTGTGGCTGAGAAAAAAGTACTTTTGATTGATGTTGATCCGCAAGCTAATGCGACTACAGGACTTGGTTTTAATCGTAATAATTATGAATATAATATTTACCATGTTTTTATAGGAAGAAAAAAGCTTTCAGATATTATTTTAAAAACAGAATTGCCACAACTTCATTTAGCTCCTTCAAATATAGGTCTTGTAGGTATAGAGCAAGAGCTTGCTAAAGGTGAAAATAATGAGAAAAAAATGCTGCTTAAAAATCAAATTCAAGAAGTGATTGATGAGTATGATTTTATTATTATTGATTCTCCGCCTGCTCTTGGAAGTATTACTATAAATGCTTTTGCAGCAAGTGATAGCGTAATTATCCCTATACAGTGTGAATTTTATGCGCTTGAGGGTGTAGCTATGGTTTTAAATACAATTAAAATTATCAAAAAAACTATTAATTCTAAACTCAGGGTTCGTGGATTTTTACCGACAATGTATAGCTCTCAAAATAATCTTTCTAAAGATGTTGTAGATGATTTGAAACAAAATTTTAAAAAACAACTTTTTACTATTAATGGAAATGAAGATGACTTTATTGTGATCCCTCGCAATGTAAAACTTGCAGAAAGTCCAAGTTTTGGAAAGCCTATAATTCTTTATGATATTAAATCACCAGGTTCTGTTGCTTATCAAAATTTGGCGTATTCTATATTAGGATAATTATAATGGGGTTAAATAAAGATAGAGGTTTAAGCAGTTTAATTAGTGATATGGATACTGTTTATAGTAAAGAATTAGGTTTTGATAAAAATCAAAGCACTATGATAGAAATTGATCAAATTTCACCTAATCCATTCCAGCCAAGAAAGAATTTTGATCAAGAAGCTTTAGATGAGCTTGCTAATTCTATCAAAGAATTTGGACTTATTCAGCCTATTATTGTATTTAAAAAAAATAATAAATTTATTTTAATTGCTGGAGAACGTCGCTTAAGAGCAGTGAAAGCATTAGGAAAAAAAGAAATTCTAGCTTTTATTGCTGATATTGATGAGAATAAGCTTAGAGAATTGGCTCTTATTGAAAATATACAAAGAGAGAATTTAAACCCTATCGAGCTTGCTAATTCTTATAAGGATTTAATGCAAGTTCATAAAATTACTCAAGAGAATTTAGCAGAACTTATTCATAAGTCTCGTACTCAAATAACAAATACTTTAAGACTTCTGAATTTAGATATTAGAACTCAAGAGTTGATTGCTTCTGGAAAAATTTCTCAGGGTCATGCTAAAGTTTTGGTTGGTTTAGATCAAAAAGATGAAAAAATGTTGGTTGATAGCATAATAGGTCAAAAACTTAATGTTAGAGATACTGAAAAAATAGTTAAAAAAATAAAAAATAATGAAAGCTTATCTAATCAAGAATTTGAAGATGAAATAAAAAAATTAAAACAAATACTAAATCGCTTTGGATTTGACTGCAAAAATAAAAATAATGATTTTGTAATTCATTTAGAAAATATTGATAAAATTAAAAAATTAATCAAAATGCTTGAAAAGCTTTAACCAAAATCTTAGCTTTTTATGGTAAAATAGTCCTTCAAAAATTCTAACCAAGGAGAATTATGTTTGAAGATATGCATACTTCGATAATGCTTGCTACTATGGCTATTTTTTTAGCTATGATAGTTATTTTAAATAGTATGTTGTATAAGCCGCTTTTAAAATTTATGGATGAAAGAAATGATTCTATAAAAAATGATGAGAATAAAGTAAAAGAAAATTCTCAAGAAGTTTTAGGTGTGAATGATGAATTAGAAGCTATTCATATTAACACTAGAGAAGAAATTCAAAAAATTAAACAAAGTGCTATAGCTGCTGCTAAAGAAGAGGCAGAGCAAATTCTTAGAAGCAAGAAAGAAGAATTAGAAAGAAAAATGGCCAGCTTTTATGCAGATCTAACTCTTCAAAAAAAAGAGTTGCAAGAACATTTAAACATACATTTACCTGAGCTTAAGCAAGCTTTGCAAAATAACATAAAGAAAATTTAAGAGGAGAGAAATGAGTAAGTTATTATTTATTGTATTTTTGCTACCTTTGTATGCTTTTGGCGCATCAAATGGTAGTGGAGAATATGATATTATTCCAAGGACTATTAATTTTCTAATTTTTGTGGCTATATTGTATTATTTCGTTGCAACTCCATTTAAAAATTTTTACAAAAATCGTATTGTAAAAATTTCTTCTAAACTTGATGAAATTCAAAAAAAACTTTTAGAAAGCAAAGCTAAGAAATTAGATACGATGAAAAAACTTGAAGAAGCTAAAGCAAATGCTGCTGCTGCTTTAGTTACAGCAAAAAAAGAAGCTGAAATCTTAGTTCAAAATATTAAGAAAGAAACTCAAGATGAGTTAGATTTACTTCAAAAACATTTCGAGGAACAGAAAGATTATGAATTTAGAAAAATGGAAAAAGAATTAGTATTAAATACTTTAAATGAAATTTTTTCTGATCCAAATATGACATTAAAACAGAGTGAAATAATAGAACTTATGATGAAGAAGGTATCTTAAATATGGAAAATATAATTGCAAGAAGATATGCAAAAGCGATAGCTTCAAGAGCTGATATAAATGATTTTTATCAGAATTTGTGTATTTTAAATTCTGCTTTTGTTTTGCCAAAATTTAAAAATATTATAGAATCTAATGAGATTAAAAAAGAAAGAAAAATGGAATTTCTTGATTCTTTTTTTGATATTAAAAATTCTAGTTTTCAAAATTTTTTAAGACTTTTGATTGAAAATTCAAGATTAGAATGCATTCCTCAAATAGTTAAAGAACTTGAAAGACAAAAAGCTTTTAAAGAAAATATTTTTGTTGGTATTGTGTATTCTAAAGAAAAATTAAGTCAAGAAAATCTTAAAGATCTTGAAGTAAAACTTAACAAAAAATTTGATGCAAATATTAAATTAAACAATAAAATCAGTCAAGATGATAGTGTTAAAATAGAATTAGAAGAATTAGGTTATGAACTTTCTTTTTCTATGAAAGCTCTTCAAAATAAGCTAAACGAATATATATTGAAAATTATCTAAGGAGAAAAAGTAAATGAAATTTAAAGCTGATGAGATCAGTTCAATAATCAAAGAAAGAATTGAAAATTTTGATTTAAATCTTGAAATTGAAGAAACAGGAAAAATTATTTCTGTAGCTGATGGTGTTGCTAAGGTATATGGACTTAAGAATATTATGGCTGGAGAAATGGTAGAATTTGAAAATGGTGATAAAGGAATGGCCTTAAACCTTGAAGAGTCGAGTGTAGGTATTGTTATACTTGGAAAAGGAGAAGGTTTAAAAGAAGGTGCTTCTGTAAAAAGACTTAAGAAATTACTTAAAGTTCCAGTAGGTGAGGCTTTGATTGGCCGTGTTGTAAATGCTTTAGGTGAGCCAATTGATGCTAAAGGTGTGATCAATGCTAATGAATATCGTTTTGTTGAAGAAAAAGCAAAAGGTATTATGGCGAGAAAAAGTGTTCATGAGCCTTTACATACAGGAATTAAAGCTATTGATGCACTTGTGCCAATTGGTCGTGGTCAAAGAGAGCTTATCATAGGCGATAGACAAACAGGTAAAACTACTGTTGCTGTTGATACTATTATATCTCAAAGAGGTCAAGGAGTTATCTGTATATATGTTGCAATTGGTCAAAAGCAAAGTACAGTGGCACAAGTGGTTAAAAGACTAGAAGAACATGGTGCTATGGAATATACTATTGTTGTAAATGCTGGTGCTTCAGATCCTGCAGCTTTACAGTACTTAGCTCCATATACTGGTGTAACCATGGGTGAATTTTTTAGAGACAACGCAAAACATGCTTTAATTGTTTATGATGATTTGAGCAAGCATGCTGTAGCTTATCGCGAAATGTCTTTGATTTTACGTCGTCCTCCAGGTCGTGAAGCTTATCCAGGCGATGTTTTTTACCTTCATTCAAGATTGCTTGAAAGAGCAAGCAAGCTAAATGATGAATTAGGTGCTGGTTCTTTGACGGCATTGCCGATAATTGAAACACAAGCAGGAGATGTTTCTGCTTATATTCCAACTAATGTTATTTCAATTACAGATGGACAAATTTTCTTAGAAACTGATTTATTTAACTCAGGAATTCGTCCTGCAATTAATGTTGGTTTATCAGTATCTCGTGTAGGTGGGGCTGCTCAAATTAAAGCTACAAAACAAGTTTCAGGCACATTAAGACTTGACCTTGCTCAATATAGAGAGCTTCAAGCTTTTGCACAATTTGCTAGTGATTTAGATGAGGCAAGTAGAAAACAACTTGAACGTGGACAAAGAATGGTTGAACTCTTAAAACAACCACCTTATTCTCCGCTTAGCGTTGAAAAACAAGTAGTTTTAATTTTTGCAGGAACCAAAGGTTTCTTAGATGATATTGCTGTTTCTAGAATTAAGGAATTTGAAGATGGAATTTATCCTTTTATTGAGGCAAAACATCCAGATATTTTTGAGCAAATTCGCTCTAAAAAAGCTTTAGATTCTGATTTGGAAGAAAAACTAGCTAAAGCCATTAATGAGTTTAAAGCAAATCATTTATAAGGTCTTTTATGTCTAATTTAAAAGAAATTAAAAGAAAAATTAAAAGTGTTCATAACACTCAAAAGACTACAAATGCTATGAAGCTAGTTTCTACTGCTAAGTTAAAAAAAGCAGAAGAAGCAGCTAAAAGATCAAAAATTTATGCACAAAAAATCGATGAAATTTTGAGTGAAATTTCATTTCAGATCAATAAAATTGTTCACAATGAAGATGATGTGCGTTTATCTTTGTTTCATAAAAAAGAACAAATTAAAACCGTAGATTTAATATTTATTACTGCAGATAAAGGCTTATGCGGTGGTTTTAATATTAAGACTTTAAAAACAGTAAGTGAAATGCTAAAAGAATATGAAGCAAAAAATATTAATATTCGTCTTAGAGCTATAGGTAAAACTGGGATTGAATATTTTAATTTTCAAAAAATAGAATTGTTAGAGAAATATTTCCATCTTAGTTCTAGTCCTGATTATGAGAAAGCATGTGAAGTAATTCATGCTGCTGTAGATGATTTTTTAAATGGAAATACAGATGAAGTGATTTTAGTTCATAATGGTTATAAAAATATGATTACCCAAGAACTTAAAATTAATCATCTTATTCCAGTTGAACCAAAGAGTATTGAACAGACTCATAATTCTCTTTTAGAGCTTGAACCAGAAGGAACTGAGCTTTTAGAAGATTTAATGAAAACATATTTCGAGTATAATATGTATTATGCATTAATCGATTCTTTGGCGGCAGAGCATAGTGCAAGAATGCAAGCTATGGATAATGCAACTAATAACGCAAAGGCAAGAGTGAAACAACTGAATTTAGCTTATAACAAAGCAAGACAAGAATCTATTACCACTGAGCTTATAGAAATTATCAGTGGTGTTGAATCAATGAAATAGTAAATTTTAAGGAGAAGATAAATAATGCAAGGATTTATTTCACAGGTATTAGGTCCGGTTGTTGATGTAGATTTTAACGACTATTTACCTCAAATTAATGAAGCAATTGTTGTAAATTTTGAAAGCGAAGGAAAAAAACATAAACTTGTTTTAGAAGTAGCAGCTCATTTAGGAGATAATAGAGTTAGAACTATTGCTATGGATATGACAGATGGTTTGGTAAGGGGCTTAAAAGCTAAGGCTTTAGGTGCTCCTATTAGTGTTCCTGTTGGCGAGAAAGTTTTAGGAAGAATTTTCAATGTTACTGGAGATTTGATCGATGAAGGTGAAGAAATTTCTTTTGATAAAAAATGGGCAATTCATAGAGATCCACCAGCTTTTGAAGATCAAAGCACAAAAAGTGAGATTTTTGAAACAGGGATTAAAGTTGTGGATTTACTTGCTCCTTATGCAAAAGGTGGTAAAGTAGGTCTTTTTGGTGGTGCAGGTGTTGGTAAAACTGTTATTATTATGGAGCTTATTCACAATGTTGCATTTAAGCATAGCGGCTATTCTGTATTTGCAGGTGTGGGTGAGAGAACTCGTGAAGGAAATGACCTTTATAATGAAATGAAAGAAAGCAATGTTTTAGACAAAGTTGCTCTATGTTATGGACAAATGAATGAACCACCAGGGGCAAGAAATCGTATTGCTTTAACAGGCTTAACAATGGCTGAGTATTTTAGAGATGAAATGGGTCTTGATGTGCTTATGTTTATTGATAATATCTTTAGATTTTCACAATCAGGTTCTGAAATGTCAGCACTTTTAGGAAGAATTCCATCAGCTGTGGGTTATCAACCAACCTTAGCAAGTGAAATGGGTAAATTCCAAGAAAGAATTACTTCAACTAAAAAAGGCTCAATCACTTCAGTTCAAGCTGTTTACGTTCCAGCCGATGACTTAACCGACCCAGCTCCAGCAACTGTTTTTGCTCACTTAGATGCTACAACGGTTTTAAATAGAGCTATTGCTGAAAAGGGTATTTATCCTGCAGTTGACCCACTTGACTCAAC
Organism: Campylobacter sp. CH186; assembly: GCF_004378925.1. Classification (NCBI taxonomy): domain Bacteria; kingdom Pseudomonadati; phylum Campylobacterota; class Epsilonproteobacteria; order Campylobacterales; family Campylobacteraceae; genus Campylobacter; species Campylobacter sp. CH186. The sequence continues at coordinate 71,377 of NZ_RYYB01000007.1, forward strand.
TTCAAGAATGCTTGACCCAAATATCATTGGAGAAGAACATTATAAAGTTGCTCGTGGTGTTCAATCAGTGCTTCAAAAATACAAAGATTTACAAGATATCATCGCCATTTTAGGTATGGATGAGCTTAGCGAAGAGGATAAACTTGTAGTTGAAAGAGCAAGAAAGATTGAAAAATTCTTATCACAACCATTTTTCGTTGCAGAAGTTTTCACAGGTAGCCCAGGAAAATATATAAGCCTTGAAGATACAATAGCAGGATTTAAGGGAATTTTAGAAGGTAAATATGATCATTTACCAGAAAATGCTTTCTATATGGTTGGAAATATAGATGAAGCTATTGCAAAAGCGGATAAATTAAAAGGTTAATTTATGAACGATTTGATTAATTTCGAGATAGTTACGCCTTTGGGTGTAATCTATCAAGGAGAAGTAAAATCTGTTACTTTACCGGGTAGTGAAGGAGAATTTGGCGTGCTTAAAGGACATGCTGCTTTGGTTTCTTCTTTAAAATCTGGAGTAATTGATATTGAAAAAGCTGATTTAAATCATGAATTAATTGCTATTGATGCTGGACATGCAAAAGTAGATGAAGATAAGATTTGCGTGTTAGCAAAGGGTGCGGTTTGGGTTTGTGGAAGTGATGAAAGTGAGATTGAAAAAAATCTTGCTCAAGCAAAAGATTTGATTAAATCTATGAGTTCTGATAATGCAGCTTTAGCAGCAACTTTTTCAAAACTTGATAATGCAAGGATGCATTAATGAATTTTGAAGCTATATTTCATTTTTTCAATGGTTCAGGTATTATTACTTATATAGTTTTATTATGGCTTTCTTTATATTTTATTTTAGCATTTAGTATTTTGTTTGCTAGATTGACTTATTTGGCTACATGGAGAAATAAGGAAAAAGAAAGTTTAGAAACTTTGCTCTTGGGTGAGAAGGATTTAAGTCGTACTGATTCGATTTTAAGAAAATGCAATGATACAACTTCAAATCATTTAGAAATCTATAAAAATTTAGCAAGTCGCCGCGCTTCTGCTGGACTTACTTGGCTTAGTATTATTGCTTCAACTTCACCTTTTATAGGTCTTTTTGGGACGGTTATTTCTATACTTGAAACTTTTGGTGGGCTTGGAACTCAAAATTCTTTAAGTATCATAGCTCCTAAAATCAGCGAGGCTTTAGTTGCTACAGGTTGTGGTATTTTAGTAGCAATTCCTGCTTATACATTTCATCTCATCATTAAAAGAAAAGCTTTTGAACTTTTAAGCATTATTGATAGCGAGATTAAAGTTATAAGTTCGAGTAAATAAGGTTAAAAATGATGCCATTTGATGATGAAAAACCTGAACTTAATATCACACCTTTAGTAGATATTATGCTTGTATTGCTTGCGATTTTAATGGTAACAGCTCCAAGCATTACTTATGAAGAAAAAATTAATCTTCCACAAGGTAGTCAAAAAAATACTAGCGCTCCAACTGTTAAGAGTTTAATTATTAGTATTAATGCAAAAAAAGAAATTTTTTTAAATCAAGAAAAATACGATTTTATAAGTTTTGCTGACAATCTTGCTCAAAGAAAAGCACAATTTAATACCGAAGATCCGGTTTTTATACGCGCTGATAAAAGCTTAAAATATGACGATGTTATTTCAGTCTTAAGAAGTGTAAAAAATTTAGGATTTAATAAAGTTGCTTTACAGACTGAATAATCATGAAAAATTATGGTTTGAGTAATTTAAATTCGTTTTTACTTGCTTTAGCAATATATATTAGTATAGTAATTCTTGTTTTTTTTAGACTTGTAAGCGAGGTTGAATCTGCTATACAATATACTGATATAAAAGATAGTTTTGTAGATATTGAACTTGCTGAACCATCAAAACAAGTTATTACTCAAAGCAACACTCCTAAAGAAATACAAAAACCAACAGAGCAAATTGATATAGAAAAGCTTTTTGCTCAGACTACAAATAAAACAGTTAAAACAGAAGATATTGACCAAAAGGCAAGTAATTTTAATGAGCTTTTTGGAAATATCAAAGAAATACAAGAAGAAAAGACTACAAAAATTCAATCAAGTGCTAAATCAGGAGCTTCTAGTACCCCAAAACCTCAAGCTTCCGAACTTGTAAAACAACTTAATGATAGTTTACTTCAAGAAGAAAGTTCAACGCAAGGCGAAAGCACAAAGGCGCAAAAGATTGGAATTTATGATGAATTTTTAGGGAAAGTTGTGCGTATTATCACTCAAAGATGGACTCAGTATTATCCAAATAGTGAAAAAATTTCTGTTAAGGTAAAAATTTTTATTGATGAAAATGGAAAATTTGGCTATACTTCAGTTGAAAAAAGTGGGAATCCTTTATATGATGCTAAAGTGGCTGAATTTTTAGAAAGTCAAAAAAGTAAATTTATTACTTATCCTCCGCAAAATAAAAATATAAGCATTACCATGAATTTAAGAGATGAAGCAAAAGTTAAAAATGATTAGGAGAAAAAAATGAAAAAAATTGTAGCAATTTTTTTAGTCTTTTTAGGAAGTCTTTGGGCAGAAGATCCAGTGATTGATGTTGTTAATTCTGGTGTAGTTTTACCAAAGATTATCGTTAAAGATAATTCAAATTTAAGTGATGAGAATTTAAAGAAAAGCTTTTATAATATCATTGTGAACGATTTGAAAGTAAGTTCAAACTTTGAAGTTGTTGCTAATGCAACTGAAACAAGTAATTATACTTTTGAATACGCTTTAAATAAAAATGGTAACACTTTGAGTTTAAATGTAAAAATAAAAGCTGGCGGTTCTGATAAGTCAGAGCAAACTTATACTTTAAATGGTTTAGAGCAATATCCATTTTTGGCACATAAAAGTGTCAAAGCTTCTGTAAATGCGTTAGGACTTGCACCTGTTGATTGGATGGATCATAAAATTTTGATCGCGAGAAATTCCAGCTCTAAAAAAAGTCAAATTATTATGGCTGATTATACTTTAACTTATCAAAAAGTTATTGTTGATGGTGGGCTTAATTTATTTCCAAAATGGGGAAATAAAGAACAAACTCTATTTTATTATACAGCTTATGATCATGATAAGCCAACTTTATACCGTTATGATTTAAATACCAATAAAGCTAGTAAAATTTTATCAAGCGGCGGTATGGTTGTAGCAAGTGATGTGAGTGTAGATGGAAGTAAACTACTTGTTACCATGGCTCCAAAAGATCAGCCTGATGTTTATTTATATGACTTAAATACCAAAAATCTAACACAATTAACTAATTATTCTGGTATTGATGTTAATGGAAATTTTATTGGCTCAGATGATAGTAAAGTGGTATTTGTAAGCGATCGTTTGGGATATCCTAATATTTTTATGCAAGATTTAAATAGTAATAGTGCTGAACAAGTTGTTTTTCATGGTAGAAACAATTCGGCTGTTTCGACTTATAAAGATTTTTTGGTTTATTCAAGTCGTGAACCAAATCAAGCAGGTGTTTTTAATATTTATTTGATGTCAATTAATAGTGATTATATTCGTCAACTTACAGCAAATGGAAAAAATTTATTTCCAAGATTTTCTAGTGATGGTGGAAGTATAGTATTTATCAAATATTTAGGTGCGCAAAGTGCTTTGGGTGTTATTCGTGTAAATGCAAATAAGACTTTTTATTTTCCTCTTAGGGTTGGAAAAATTCAATCAATTGATTGGTAAAAATTTCAATTTTAGGTTAAAATTAATTAAAAATTAGATATAATAGTAAGAATTTATTAACTTTGAAAGGTCGTAAATGAAAAAAATTCTTTTTACTTCAATTGCAGCTCTTGCAGTTGTTATTAGTGGTTGTAGCACAAAAAGCACTAGTGTAAGCGGTGATAGTAGTGTTGATTCAAATCGTGGTTCAGGTGGAAGTGATGGTTGGGATATTGATTCAAAAATTTCTCAACTTAATGATACTTTAAATAAAGTATATTTTGATTTTGATAAATTCAATATTCGTCCTGATATGCAAAATGTTGTAAGCACAAATGCTAATATCTTTAACACTGAAGTAAGCGGTGTAAGTATTACTGTTGAAGGAAACTGCGATGAGTGGGGAACCGATGAATATAACCAAGCTCTAGGTTTAAAAAGAGCAAAAGCTGTAAAAGAAGCTTTAATCGCTAAAGGTGTAAATGCTGATAGAATTGCTGTTAAAAGCTATGGAGAAACAAATCCTGTGTGCACTGAAAAAACTAAAGCTTGCGATGCGCAAAACAGACGTGCTGAATTTAAATTATCAAGATAATTAATGAAAAAAATATTCACAGTAGCTCTTCTTGGAGCTACTTTACTTTATGCAGAAAGCTCAGCTTTTGGTGCAGGAGATATAACAAGCAATTCTTCTTATGGTTTAACTTCAAATGAAAAATTATTTAAAGAAAAGTTAGATAATTTAAATAATGAAAATATACAAACAAATGCTAGAATTAATGAAATTAACGAAAGAATCGAGGGTTTACAAAGCACTTTAGAAGGTATAAATTCTCAATATGCTAAATCAAATTCTAGATTAAGTCAAGTTGAAGAGAATAATCAAAATATTGAAAATAATTTTACTAGTGAAATTCAAAAATTAAAGGCTTATGTTGAAGAAAGTAGAAAAATTCAAGAAGCTAATAATAAGCAAGTAAAAAAAGTTTTAGCCGAACTTAGTTCTTTAGTAGATGCCATTAATGCAAATTATGTTTCTAAAAACGAATTAAATGATGCAAATTTAAGCGTTAAAACTATTACACCTAGTGTTGTTGTTTCAACTACAGATTCAAATAGTACGATTGAAGACAATAATACTCAAAATACCCAAGATGATAAAGCAAAACAAATTGATGAATCTTGGAAAAAGAAAAAAAATAATGAAATTTTAGAATTAGCGATAAAAGATGTTGATAAAAATGCTTTTGAAGATTCCAAAGCAAAATTAAATTTTCTCATAACAAAGCAGTATAAACCTGCAAGAGCAAATTTTTGGTTAGGGGAGATCGAGTATAAACAAAAAAATTATAACAATGCTATTGTTTATTATAAAAAAAGTTCTTCTTTGAGTACAAAAGGGGATTATTTCCCAAAACTTTTATATCATACTGCCATTTCATTGGATAAAACAGGTGATACAAAAACAGCAAATGGTTTTTATAAAGCTTTAAAAACTAATTATCCAAATTCACCCGAAGCAAAAGCTTCACCTAATAGAAAATAATTAAGGAGATAAAATGGCTATAGAAAAAAATAGTGTAGTTTCAATGTTTTATGAGTTAAAAGATGCAAATACAAATGAAGTTTTAGAATCAAATTTATATTCTCAACCTATTTCTTTTATTTTAGGCAAAGGTCAGATTTTAGAAAGCTTAGAAGAAGAAGTGATGAAGCTTGATTGTCCTAGCAATGCTGATGTGGTAATTAAAAAAGAAAAAGGTTTAGGCGAATACGATGAAAATGCCGTTCAAACTTTACCAAAAGAGCAATTTGCAGGTATTGATTTAAAAGTAGGTATGGAGCTTTTTGGCGAAGGTGAAAATGGCGAAACCGTTCGTGTAACTGTAAAAGAGATTGGCGAAAATGATGTGACAATTGATTATAATCATCCTTATGCGGGTCGTGATTTGCTTTTTTCTTTAAATATCGTAGATGCTAGAGCTGCAAGTGAAGATGAAATTCTTACAGGTATTATCGCAGGAAGTCATAGTTGTGGTTGTGGAAGCGGACATGGGCACGATCATCATCACGGACACGGTGGCGGCGGTTGCTGTGGCGGTGGCGGCGGTTGCGGTTGTCATTAATGAATGCTGCGTTTATATTTCCAGGTCAAGGCTCACAAAGTCTTGGCATGGGAAAAGATTTTTATGAAAACTCTATAAAAGCCAAAGAACTCCTTCAAAACGCAAGTGATTTTTGTAAGATTGATTTTAAACATTTGCTTTTTGAAGAAAACGAAAAACTCAATCAAAGTGAATTTACCCAACCCGCCATCGTTTTAAATTCCTTAATGGCTTATAGTGTTTTACTTGAAAAAAAACCTGATTTAAGTTCGAAATTTGCTTTAGGACATTCTTTAGGAGAATTTTCAGCCTTAGCTGTTAATGGTGCTTTTGATTTTTTAGAGGCTCTTTCTTTGGTTAATAAAAGAGGGCTTTTTATGCAAGAAGATTGTGCAAAAGTTGAAGCAGGTATGATGGTGGTTTTAGGGCTTGATGATGAAAAGGTTGAAGAGCTTTGCCAAAAAGCACAAAAAGAAAACAAGCAAATTTTTGCTGCAAATTATAACTGTGATGGACAAATCGTTGTAGCAGGTTTAAAACCTGATTTAGCAAGTTATGAAAGTGTATTTAAAGAAGCAGGAGCTAAAAGAGCTATGCTTTTAAATATGAGCGTGGCAAGTCATTGTCCTCTTTTGGAAAATGCTTCAGCTAAGCTTTGTGTGGAGCTTGAAAAGGTGTTAAAACCAAATTTTAAAGCCGTGCTTTCTAATGCAAATGCTAAAATTTATACATGTAAAGAAGAAGCCCTTGAACTTTTAAAAGCACAACTTATCTCACCTGTGCTTTATAAACAAAGCATTAAGGCATGTGAAAATGAAGTAGATTATTTCATAGAATTTGGTGCAAGCGTGCTTAAGGGTTTGAATAAAAAAATTACTTCAAAAGAAACTTATGCTTTAACAAATATGAATGATATTGATGAATTTTTAAAGGTTATATGATGAAAATAGCAATTTTAGGAGCCATGAGTGAAGAAATCACTCCTTTGCTTGAAACACTTAAAGATTATATAAAAATAGAACACGCTAATAATACTTATTATTTTGCAAAGTATAAAAATCATGAACTTGTTTTAGCGTATTCTAAAATCGGCAAGGTAAATTCTACTCTTAGTGCTAGTGTGATGATAGAAAAATTTGGCGCACAAGTTTTGCTTTTTACAGGAGTTGCAGGTGCTTTTAATCCTGAACTTGAAATTGGTGATTTGCTTTATGCAACAAAATTAGCCCAATACGATCTTGATATTACCGCTTTTGGGCATCCTTTGGGTTTTGTTCCAGGTAATGAAATTTTTATCAAAACCGATGAGAAATTAAACAATCTTGCTTTAGAAGTTGCTAAGGAATTAAATATCAAACTTCGTGCAGGCATTATTGCAACGGGTGATGAGTTTATTTGCGATGAAGCAAAAAAAGCAAAAATTAGAGAAATTTTCAATGCGGATGCTTGTGAAATGGAAGGCGCAAGTGTGGCTTTGGTTTGTGATGCTTTAAAGGTGCCTTGTTTTATCTTAAGAGCTATGAGTGATAAAGCGGGGGAAAAGGCTGAATTTGATTTTGATGAGTTTGTGATCAATTCAGCTAAAATTTCGGCCAATTTTGTGCTTAAAATGTGCGAGAAATTATGATAAATCTTAGCAAAAAACTTATACGCCAAGTTGCACAAGCTAATGCTAAATTTGGACTTATTAAAGATGGAGATAGGGTTCTTTTAGGGCTTAGCGGCGGGAAAGATTCTTTGGCTTTAGCCCATCTTTTAAATCGTATGCAAGCTCACGCTCCTTTTAAATTTGAACTTGAAGCGGTAACTTTGAGTTATGGCATGGGCGAGGATTATTCTCATCTTCATACACATTGTGAAGAACACGGCATTAAACATAGCGTGCTTGATTCAAATATTTATGAAGTTTCAGGCGATACCATAAGAGAAAATTCAAGTTTTTGTAGTTATTTTTCGAGAATGCGTCGTGGAGCTTTATATACTTACGCTCTTGAAAAAGGTTTTAACAAGCTTGCTATAGCTCATCATTTAGATGATGCAGCAGAAAGCTTTTTTATGAATTTTATTCATAATGGAGCTTTAAGAACCTTAGCGCCTATTTATCAAAGCAAACGCGGTGTAACTGTGATACGCCCTTTGATTTTTGTGCGAGAAAGACAGCTTAGGGATAATGCTACGCAAAATGAACTTAGCGTGATAGGAAATGAATTTTGTCCTGGTATGAAACTCAGTGAAAAAAATGTAAAATTTCCACACGCTAGAGAAGAAGCTAAACAGCTTTTAGCAAATTTAGAAAAAGATCATCCTAAGCTTTTTACAAGTTTAAAAACCGCTTTTGCCAATTTACACACGGAGAGTTTTTGGCTTCAAAAGGCATAAAAGCATGAAAAAAGCTTTTGTTTTAGTGGATTATCAAAATGATTTTATTGATGGAAGTTTAGGTTTTGATAAGGCTTTAAAAATCAAAGAAAATATTCTTAAAGCCTTAAATCAAATCGATTTTAATAACACGCATTTGCTTTTAACCTATGATACACATGATGAGCATTATCTACAAAGTAAAGAAGGTTTAAATTTACCTGTAAAACATTGCATTAAAGAGAGTTTGGGTTGGCAAATGCCAAAGGAATTTGAACCTTTTTTACAAAAAGCTCATAAAATTTTTTATAAAAATACTTTTGGTAGCTTAGAATTAGCTAATTTCATACAAAAAAGCGATTATGAAGAACTTCATTTTGCAGGGCTTGTTTCTCATATTTGTGTGTTTTGTAATATCATTTTAGCTTTTGGTGCTAAGCCTAATGCAAGGATAATTTTACACCAAAATTTAAGTGCAAGTTTTGATGAAAATTTAGAAAAATCCGCTTTTGATATACTTAGAGCTTATGGTATTGAAATTGTTTAATGCAAGGCTTTATACTTCATACTCAAAAAGTTAAAGATGAGGATTTGATCGTTTATATTTTAAGTCCTAAAATGCTTATTAAGGCTTATCGTTTTTATGGACTTAGACATTCTAGTATTTTAAGCGGCTATAAAATCGACTTTGCTTTAGAAGAAAATCCTAGTTTTTTACCAAGACTTAAAGATGTATTGCATTTGGGATTTTTATGGATTATGCAAAGGGATAAAATGCTTATTTGGCAAGAATTTATCCGTCTTTTATATAGGCATTTAAAAGATGTGGAAGAGCTTGATAGTTTTTATTTTGATTTACTTGATGAGTGTGTGAAAAGGTTTGAAAAACAAAATCCAAAGCGTGTTATTGTTGATGCTTATTTAAAAATTTTGGAATTTGAAGGAAGATTGCATAAGGATTTTTTTTGTTTTGCCTGTGATGAGAAAATTCAAAATTCCATTACATTGCTAAGGGCTTTTTTACCTTCGCATTCTCAATGTGCTTTAGGATTTGAGTTTGAAGAGAAAAAACTAAAACAATTTTATAGTAGTAAAAATTGTGCGATTTTTGATGATGAAGAAATACAAAATTTATATCATTTGATTAAGGAAGGTTTATGATATTAAGTGATCAAAAATGTGATTTTTTAGAATCTATAGCAAGTTTTTTAAGTCCTAAAGATGTGGAGCTTGTCTTTGTGGATAGTAAAGAAATGCAAGAAATTAACTTAGAGCAAAGAAAACAAGATAAAACCACTGATGTGCTTTCTTTTCCGCTTGAAAATATCGATGAGAGTTTGCCTTTGGGTTCTGTTGTGATCAATGTGGATTTGGCAAAAGAAAAGGCTAAAGAGTTAGGGCATAGCTATGAAGAAGAAATAAGCTTGCTTTTTATCCACGCTATGCTTCATTTACTAGGTTTTGATCATGAAAATGATAATGGAGAAATGAGAGAAAAAGAGAAAGAACTTATAGAGCATTTTAATTTGCCTAAAAGTTTGATTGTAAGGACTTTGGGATAACTCCACCCCAAAACGGAACAGATTTTGCTTATATTATTTTAATATATTTAGGTTGAAGGCAAAAAAATCTAAA
>NZ_RYYB01000008.1:0-62980 GCF_004378925.1 Campylobacter sp. CH186
GCTTTAAAGAAGTATAAACTAGATGATGATTATAGTTCTAAAGCTTATGTGAGCTTTGGGAAGTATTTTTGAGTTTTAGCAAGAAGTTTTTCTTGTTAAGGGTGAATTTATAGAATTTAAAATAAATTTCATAAATTCATCACTATCATTAGGGCAACTTATCAAATCATAATCACATTTTGCTAAATGTTTATACTCCATACCTAACTCAAAAATCGTTTCAGAACAATCAATGCAAAAAGAAATAGGATAAATCAAAGCTTTATCGTTTAAATTTGCTAAAACATCACTTGTATTTGGTTCAAGCCATTTTACAGGGCCTAGTTTAGACTGATAAGCTAAAATAAATTCATCAAAATGATCTTTTAGTTTTTCTTTTAAAATTTCTACATGATCATTTACATGTTTTTCGTATAAATCACCTTTGTCAATAATGCTTTGTGGCAAAGAATGCGCTGAAAAAATCAAAATTTTGGCATCAAATTTACTTTTTTTATCCAAAATGTGCGAAACTATCATCTCATTATAAAGCTCATTTTTGTAAAAAATATCTATAGTTTTTACTTTTGCTTGAATTTTTTGCTTTGAAATTTCATTTTGTAGAACTTCTAAAGATGAAGTTACTGTGGTGCAAGAATGGTGCGGATAAAGTGGAAAAAGAATGATTTCATCACTTTCATTTAAAGTGTATTTTTGCAAAATTTCTGTGGCAAAAGGAGGCACATAAAGATTTACAAAATCAAATTTAAATTCATCTTGTTTTAAATTAAGCTTGTTACACAGGCTTTGAGTAAGTTCGTTTAAAAGGGATTTTCCACCCATTTTTTTATAGTTTTCTTGCATGGCTTTAACGCGAGCCTTTGTTATGATCCATGCTACAAATTTTCTTAAAAATCGATTTTTGATTCCTAAAATATAAGGATCATTAAACATATTTTTTAAAAAAACTTCACAATCTTGTAAATTCGTAGCTCCGCCCATATTTAAAAATAAAACTAATTTCACGCAAACCTTTCTAAAATTTCTTGAACTTTGCAAGCATCGCTCGTACTGGCTAGATGATTGGGTTGATTATCGATAAGTTTTAATAAAGCTTCATGTTCTGAAAAAAGTGGACTTTGTTGAGTAAGTTCTATAAAATTTCCATCTTTTAATAAAGAAAAGTCATTTAAATTGGCTTCATAAAAATGATTTTTAGTAATAAGATGAATTTTTCTTAGTTTTTGTGTGCTATTCCAACTTTGATGTATGCTAGCAATACATTTTTCAAGCCCACATAGAATAATGCTTTCACTTTCTCTTGTTTGATCTTGGGTGTATTTTTTAAGCAAATTGGTTTTTGTTATTTCTTGTTTGCTTAAAAAACAAAGCAAATCAAGATCATGCACAGCCAAATCTTGCAAAATCCCTACATCGCTGATTCTTTGCGGGTAGGGTGAAAATCTTTGTATGTTAATGCTGATAATTTCTTCATTTTCAAGCTCTTTTTTTAGGGCTAAAACCGCAGGATTAAATCTTTCACAAAAACCTACGCCTACTTTTACGCTGTATTCTTTAGCTAAATTTGAAATTTCGTCTATTTCTTTTAAATTTAGAGCTAAAGGCTTTTCGATTAAAACGCATTTGCATTGTTTAAAAACTTTTTTTGCTATTGCTAAATGTGAATTTGTAGGTGTTGCTATGATGATAATATCATTATTTTGATTTAAAAATTTATCCAAATCATCATAAAAAATATCATCAAAAATATTTAGATTTGGATTTTTGCAAAGATCAAAAAGTGCATTAAGTTTAAAATGAGAATTTTTACTAAGTTCATTTAAGTGGTTTTGCCCCATTTTTCCAAGGCCTATGATACCTATTTTCATGGAATTAATCTTTAAAAATACAAATAACTTGCTCTTGCTCTTCTTCACTTAAAAAAGGTGAAAAAGGCAAAGATAAGATGTGTTCGCTTGCGTATTCTGAATTTTTAAGTTCTAAATTTGAAAACTCACTAAAGCAAGGTTGTTTATGCAAAGGGGTTGGATAGTGTATAGCATAAGGTATATTAGTTTTTTCAAATTTTTGCAATACACTAGCTCTATCTTCAACTAAAACGCTGTATTGTGCATAAGCACTAAAAGCATTTGGATCAATTTGCGGAATTTGGCAGTTTTTTAAATTTGCATTATAAGTTTGTGCTAATTTTTGTCTTTTGTCTAATTCTTTTTCTAGGTATTTTAACTTAACATTTAAAATCGCCGCTTGTAAGGTGTCAAGGCGTCCATTTATACCTATAAATTCATGTTTATAACGCTGAGTTTGTCCATGATTGAGTAAAATTCTTATTTTTTTAGCAATTTCATCATCATGGCAAAAAATAGCCCCACCATCGCCATAAGCTCCCAAAGGTTTTGAAGGAAAAAAGCTCGTGCATGAAATTTTAGCTATAGAGCAGGATTTTTCTCCTTTGAAACTTGCGCCAAAACTTTGTGCACCATCTTCGATCAAAGTGATATTTTTATCTTTTAAAATTTCTTCTAAAGCCCTTAAATCACTCATTTGTCCAAACATACTCACTGCTATAACAGCTTTGGTTTTTGGGGTTATTGCTTTTTGCACTGCTTCAAAATCAAGATTGTAATTTGATAAATTTATATCTACAAAAACAGGTTTTGCGCCTACTAAGGCCACAACTTCAGCTGTTGCTATGAAAGTAAAACTAGGCACTATAACTTCATCATCTTTGCCAATATCTAAGGCTCTTAAGGCAAGATATAAAGCACTGGTTCCACTTGAACAACCTATAGCGTGTTTAACACCTAAAAAATGAGCTAAATTTTGCTCAAATTCGTTAAGCTTTGTACCGCCTATAAAAGAAGAGCTTGATAAAACGCTTTCAATTTCAGCATTGATTTCATCTTTGTATGCGAGATATTGGGCTTGAAGATTGATAAAATTCATAAAAAACCTTAGAGAAATAAAATTAAATAAAAATGTTTATTGTATTTTAGTTTTACTTAATTTAAAGTAATTTTGGTATGATATGTTTTTATAAAAATTTCTTTAGGAAAATTCATGGATATTAGAAAAGCTTATTTGGATTTTTTTGCATCAAAAGGACATGAGATAACCCCGTCAAGTCCTTTAGTTCCTGATGATGCAACTTTACTTTTTACTAATGCGGGTATGGTGCCTTTTAAAAGTATATTTACAGGAGAAATTCCACGCCCAAACCCTCCACGCAAAACAAGCTGTCAAACTTGTATAAGAGCGGGTGGAAAGCACAATGACTTAGATAATGTAGGATATACCGCACGCCATCATACTTTTTTTGAAATGCTTGGGAATTTTAGTTTTGGAGATTATTTTAAAGAACAAGCCATAGCTTATGCTTGGGAATTTGTAACTGAAGTTTTAAAACTACCTAAAGACAGACTTTGTGTAACTGTGCATGAAAACGATGATGAAGCTTTTAATCTATGGCAAAAACACATTCAAAAAGAAAGAATTTACAAATTTGGTGATAAAGATAATTTCTGGCAAATGGGCGATACTGGTCCTTGTGGTCCTTGTAGTGAGATTTTTTATGACCAAGGAGAAGAGCATTTTAACTCAAGCGAAGATTATATGGGCGGAGATGGAGATAGATTTTTAGAAATCTGGAATCTTGTTTTTATGCAATACGAAAGAAGTGCTGATGGAGTGCTTAGCCCACTGCCAAAGCCAAGTATTGATACAGGAATGGGGCTTGAAAGAGTAACTGCAATTAAAGAAGGTAAATTCAGCAATTTTGATAGCTCGCTTTTTATGCCAATCATCAATGAAATTTCAAAACTTTGCAATAAAACTTATATTTATGAAAGCGGAGCAAGTTTTAGAGTCATAGCTGATCATATAAGATCAAGTGTATTTTTGCTTGCACAAGGGGTAAGTTTTGATAAAGAAGGTAGAGGTTATGTTTTGCGTCGTATTTTGCGTCGTGCTTTAAGACATGGATATTTGTTAGGTTTTAAACAAGCTTTTATGTATAAACTAGTTGATGTTGTATGCGATTTAATGGGCGGACATTATAGCTATCTTAATGAGAAAAAAGACTTTATAAAAGAACAAATTCGCCTTGAAGAAGAAAGATTTTTAAGCACTATAGAAAATGGGATTGAAATTTTTAATGAAGAGCTTAAAAACACTAAAGAAATTTTTAGCGGAGAAGTAGCCTTTAAACTTTATGATACTTATGGTTTTCCGCTTGATTTAACGGCTGATATGCTAAGAGAAAAAAATCTTAAAGTTGATGAAGAAAAATTTGAACTTTTAATGAATGAGCAAAAAGCACGTGCTAAGGCTTCTTGGAAAGGAAGTGGAGATAAAACTGCAAGCGGAGATTTTAAAAACTTGCTTGAAAAATTTGGAGAAAATCATTTCGTAGGTTATGAAAAAGCAGAATGCGAAAGTAAAATTTTAGCCCTTTTAGATGAAGATTTTAAAGAAGTTTCCACCCTTAAAGATGCGGGTTGGGTGATGCTTGAAAACACACCTTTTTATGCAACAAGTGGGGGGCAAAGTGCTGATAGTGGATTTATAGCTAAGCGTGAAGTTTTAGATACGCAAAAGTTTTTTAATCTCAATCTTAGCTTTGTAAAAGCAGGCGAAGAACTAAAAGTTGGCGATATAGTTCATGCAAGAATCGATACAGAAAAAAGAGAGCAAATCGCACGTCACCACTCAGCTACTCATCTTTTACACCATGCTTTAAGAGAAATTTTAGGTTCTCATGTAAGCCAAGCAGGATCTTTGGTTGAAAGCAATAAACTAAGATTTGATTTTACTCATCATAAAGCTTTAAGCAAAGAAGAGCTAGAAAGCATTGAAAAAAGAGTCAATGAAATGATTATAAACTCAAGCGAAGCTATCTTAGAAAATATGCCTTTAGAAGAAGCTAAAAAAAGCGGTGCTATAGCATTGTTTAATGAAAAATACCAATGCAATGTGCGTGTTTTAACTCTAGGTGAAAGCAAGGAACTTTGCGGAGGAACCCATGTTAAAAATACTGCTCAAATAGGAAGTTTTTACATAGTTAAAGAAAGCGGTGTGAGTGCTGGAGTTAGACGCATTGAAGCTGTGGTTTCTAAAGCGGCTTTAGAATTTGTAAAAAATCAATTTGAAGAACTTTTTAAAGCAAAAGATGAACTTAAAAATAATGATATTTTAAGCGGGGTTAAAAAGCTTAAAAATGAAATTTTAAGTTTAAAAAATGAGCTTAAAAATTCAAGTAAAACCGAGCTTGATTCTAAAAATATCCAAGGTGTTGAAATTTGCGTAAAACGCGTAGATAATGGCGATATTAAAGCTATGATTGATGATTTTAAAAATAAATTTGCTAAAGCGGTGATTTTACTTATTCAAGTAAAAGATGAAAAAATCACTTTAGCAGCTGGTGTTAAAGATGCACCTTTAAAAGCAGGAGCTTTGGTTAAAGAAGCGGCGCAAATTTTAGGTGGAAATGGTGGCGGAAGAGATGATTTTGCTACTGCAGGTGGAAAAGATTTAAGCAAAATCAATGAAGCTTTAAAACAAAGCTTAGAAACGATAGAAAAAGCACTTTAATGTTAATTCTTGCTTCAAGTTCCATTTCAAGAGCTAACTTGCTTAAAACCGCAAAGATTGATTTTAGGCAAGTTAGTTTTGATTATGATGAAAATTTAAATAAAAATATTTCACCTTTTTTATATGTTCAAAAAATAGTTCTTGAAAAAGAAAGACAATTTTTAAGTACTTTAGGCAAAGATTTTCAAAACCAAAATTTGCTTTTTGCAGATAGTATAGTTTGTATAGATGAAAAAATTCTTACCAAAGCAAAGGATAAAAAAGAAGCTTATGAAATGCTTGCTTTGCAAAATGGCAAGTATGCAAGTATTTTATCGGCTTTTTTGCTTGTAAAACCTGAAAAAAGAGTTTTTTCTCTTTCAAAAACTACGCTTTATTTTAAAAATTTTGATGAAAATGTTTTAAGAGATTATGTAGAAAATGATCTTTATAAAGGCAAGGCGGGTTGTATTATGTGTGAGGGTTTTCATCAAAATTTCATCACTCAACAAGTAGGAAATCTAAGCACTGCTTTAGGGCTTGATATCCAAACTTTAAAGGCTTATTTATGAAAATATTAAAATATATTTTTTCATTTTTTACTCTTTTGTTTATAGCTGGATTTATTTATGTGGCTTATCTTTTCACAAGTGCTGATACTGAGGGTTATACTTTTAAAGAATACAAACCTCCTCTTACAACACAAATTTACGATAGAAATGGCAAGCTTGTGGCTAATATTTTTGAACAGCATCGTTTTTACGCTCCTTATGAAGAGCTTCCTCCACGCCTTATAGAAGCTTTAGTTGCTATAGAAGATACAAGCTTTTTTGAACATAATGGAGTTAATATCGATGCCATTTTTAGAGCTGCTGTAAAAATCATAAAAAGCGGTGGAAAAACCATGGAGGGAGCTTCCACTCTTACCCAGCAATTTATTAAAAACACAGAATTAACCCCAGAAAGAACTATTACGCGTAAAATTCGCGAAGCTTTGCTTGCTTATAAAATGGAAACCATTTTAACTAAAGAGCAAATTTTAGAAAGGTATTTAAATTTTATCTTTTTTGGACATGGGTATTATGGAGTAAAAACCGCAGCTTTGGGGTATTTTCATAAAAATTTAAATGAATTAAGCCTTAAAGAGATTGCTATGTTAGTAGGTATGCCAAAAGCACCTAGCAGTTATGATCCTACAAAGCATTTAGATCTTTCCATCTCAAGAGCAAATAATGTTATTTCAAGAATGTATAATCTAGGTTGGATTTCAAAAGCAGATTATGATACAGCCATTAAAGAAATTCCGCAAGTTTATGATGATACGCTTACTCAAAATGCTGCTCCTTATGTCGTAGATGAAGTGATTAAACAATTAAGTCCTAATATCAAAGACTTAAAAACAGGTGGATATAAAATCATTTTAAATATAGACTTAGATGTTCAAAATATGGCGCAAAATGCTTTGAAATTTGGTTATGATGAGATAGTAAAACGTGATAAAAATGCAAATTTAAGCACTTTAAATGGAGCTATGGTTGTGGTAAATCATCAAAGTGGCGATGTTTTAGCTTTGGTAGGTGGGATTGATTATGAAAAAAGTAATTATAACCGTGCTACTCAAAGTATGCGTCAACCTGGAAGCTCTTTTAAACCTTTTGTGTATCAAGTGGCGATTAATTTAGGATATTCACCTATGAGTGAAATTGCTGATATTTCTAGAATTTTTGAAGGTGGAGCGGGTAATAATGAGGATTGGAAACCTAAAAATGAAGGGGGTAAATTTTTAGGTTTAATTACCTTAAAAGAAGCTTTAACAAGATCAAGAAATTTAGCTACCATTAATCTCGCACTTGATATGGGGCTTGATGTTCTTTACTCTAAACTAATGGAATTTGGATTTAAAGATATACCGCCTAATTTATCAATCGTATTGGGAAGTTTTGGTATTTCTCCTTTGGAGTATTCGAAATTTTATACCATGTTTGGGAACTATGGAACGATTAAAGATCCTCAAATTATCAGACAAGTTCAGGATAAAACCGGTAAAACCATCATGGAATTTAACTCAAATGAGCGTAAAGTCAGCGATGAAGCGCAAAGTTTTTTGGTTTTAGATATGATGAGAAATGTTGTTGAAAAAGGGACAGGGCGTAATGCAAGAGTAAAAGATATAGAAATAGCAGGAAAAACAGGAACAACGAATAAAAGTGTTGATGCTTGGTTTTGTGGACTTACGCCTGAAATAGAAGCAATCATTTGGTATGGAAATGATAATAACAAGCCTATGCGTTATACAGAAGGTGGGGCTAGAACAGCTGCTCCTGTGTTTAGAGAATTTTTAACTCAATATATAGAAAAATTCCCTGATACAACTAGAAAATTTAGCGTTCCTAATGGAGTTTATCGTGGAAATTATAAAGGAGAAAGTGCTTATTATACCACCAAATCACCATTACCAAAAGCAAATATGAAATTTAATGAAAGTGAGATTATATTTTGAAAGTAGTTCCTTTCTACTTTCAAAATGATTAAGCTTTTTTGATGATTATTTCATCATCTTTTGCATCAATGATAATGCTATCATTTTCATGAAGTTCATCAGCAAGTATCATATCGCTTAATTTATCTTCTATAAGATCATAAATAGCTCTTCTTAAAGGTCTAGCACCAAAATCAGGATCAAAACCATCTTTAGCGATTAAAAGGGCTGCATTTTCGCTTAAACTTGCTTTTATCCCCTTGTTTTCTAAGCTCATTTGTAAATCTTTAAATAAAAGCTTGACTATTTCATAAGCTTCATCTTTTCCAAGCGGATTAAAGGTGATAATATCATCTAAGCGGTTTAAAAACTCAGGTTTAAAGAAATTTTTTAACTCATTTTTTACCGCATCTTCTTGTTCTTTTCCACTTAAATTCATAATAGCACTTGAGGCGATATTAGAAGTTAAAATGATAATGGTATTTTTAAAATCCACTGTTACACCTTTGCTATCGGTTGCTCTACCATCATCTAAAATCCCTAAAAGCACATTAAATACATCTTTATGCGCTTTTTCAACTTCATCAAACAAAAGCACGCTATAAGGTTTTCTTCGTACAGCTTCAGTAAGCTCTCCACCTTCTTCATGCCCTATGTATCCTGGAGGCGCACCTAAGAGTCTTGAAACACTATGTTTTTCCATAAATTCACTCATATCAAAGCGAATCATTGCTTTTTCATCATCAAATAAAAATTTCGCCAAAGCTTTAGCTGATTGTGTTTTTCCTACCCCTGTTGGCCCTAAAAATAAAAAGCTTCCTATAGGTTTATTGTCCGCATTAAGTCCTGCTTTGTTGCGTTTAATGGCTCTAGCTAAAGCACTTAAGGCCTTATCTTGTCCTATGACACTTTCTTTTAAATGTTTTTCCACTTCTAAGAATTTTTGTTTTTCAGAGGTTAGCATTTTTTGCACGCTAATACCTGTCCATTTGCTTAAAATTCCAGCAACCAAATCCTCATCTACTTGATTTTTAAGTAAAACTCCATTTTCGCTCATTTTTTTCCATTTATCTTCTAAAATTTCTACTTCTTTTTCAAGACTTGGAATTTTTCCATACTCTAGCTCGGCTGCTTTTTGAAATTCACCTCTAGCTTTAGCTAAAGAAGCTTCATTTTTAAGTAGATCAATTTCTTTTTTCTTAGTGCTTATATCATCAAAAACACTTTTTTCATTTTCAAACTGTGAATTTAGGGCATTTTGTTTTTCTTTTAAATTAGCTAGTTCTTTTGTGATTTCATCGAGTCTTTTTTGATTTTTCTCATCATTTTCCATTTTTAAAGCTTCATTTTCAACTTCTAAAGTTTCTATATCTTTGCGTACTTTTCTTAAAGAACTTGGTTCGCTTTCAATTTGCATTTTCAGTTCAGCTGCAGCTTCATCGATTAAATCAATAGCCTTATCAGGTAAAAAACGATCCGCTATATAACGCTTTGAAAGTTTAGCTGCGGCTACTAAAGCGCTATCATTTATAGTTACATTATGATGAATTTCAAGCTTTTCTTTTATACCCCTTAACATAGCCAAAGCCTCATTAACACTTGGCTCACCTACATTTACAGGCTGAAAACGGCGCTGCAAGGCTGCATCTTTTTCAAAATATTTACGATATTCTTTTAAAGTAGTTGCGCCTATGGTATGGAGTTCACCTCTTGCAAGAGCGGGTTTTAAAATATTTGCCGCATCCATACTGCCTTCACTCGCTCCAGCACCTACTATAGTGTGAATTTCATCAATAAAAAGAATGATATTTTCACTTTTTATCACTTCATTAACCACAGTTTTTAATCTATCTTCAAATTCTCCTCTGTATTTTGCACCTGCAATTAAAGCACTCATATCAAGAGCGATGACTTTTTTATTTTGTAAAGATTTTGGAACATCTTTTTTGATAATTCTTTGCGCTAAAGCTTCTACTATAGCTGTTTTTCCTACACCTGGTTCACCTAAAAGTATAGGGTTATTTTTGGTTTTACGTATTAAAATTTGCATCAAGCGTTCGATTTCTTCTTCTCTACCTATAACAGGATCAAGTTTACCCTCACTTGCTTTTAAGGTTAAATCTATACCAAATTTATTTAAGCTATCTAAGGTTTCATCGCTTGTTTTGCTATCTATTTTGCGTCCTGCCCTTAGACTTTCAAGCTCTTTTTGAAATTCTCTTAAATCTAAAAATTGCGCTAAAATTTCTTTAATAGGACTTTTTTGACTTTCACTTATAAGCCAAGTATCCACACTTAAATAACTATCTCCATTAGCACTCATCAATCCTTTAGCATTTTCTAATGAATTTATAAGTTCATTGGAAAAGCGTATATTTTCACGGCTTACATTTGAACTCGTTGTAAGTTTTGAAATTCTGCTTTTAATTTCAAGCTCTAAGGCTTCTTTAGAAATATTTAATTTATTTAAAATTTGATTTAAAATACTTGTACTATCTACGCTTAAAGCCCATAAAAGGTGCAAAGATACGACTTCGGTATTTTTAGAATGTATAGCTAAAGATGCTGCACTTTCAAGGTTTGAAAGCATATTATCAGTTAAAAAATCTTGTATATTTGCCATGTTTTATCCTTTATTTAGTTTATATACTTGCTATTATATAACTTTAGTCATATAATGTCAAGTTAATTGAGTAAAATTTTTTAAATAATAGGATAAATAACTAATTTTAGATTATTTCATAAACATATCTATAGCCTTGTTTAATTCTTCTATACTTTGAATATCATTTTCTTCTACAGCATGTACCATACAATGAGCTAAATGTTCTTTTAAAACTACTTTTGCAGTATTGTTAACTTCGGCTTTTACGGCAGCAAGCTGGATTAAAATTTCACTACAGTCTTTGTCATTTTCAACCATTCTTTTAATAGCGCTTAAATGCCCTATGGTTCTACTTAGACGATTGCAAACTGCTTTAAGATGTTTTTGAGAATGTGTATGAGTATGTTTTTCTTGGCACATTGTATTAACTTTCTTTTTGGAATTTTTAGTCTATTTTAACATATTTTTAAGAATTTAAATTTATTTACGAAGTTTTAAGTAATTTTTATTAAAATTTACTCTTTAAACTAAAACTCAATGATGGAGCTTATTTTGAAAACAAAACGATTTTTTGCAGGTCTTGCAGGCTTTGCCACTACTTTTATTTTATGTCTATTTTTAACGAGTCATTTACAAGCTAAAGTTGATCAAAAAGAAGAGCAGGTTCAAAAACGCCTAGAAGCTTTAGATAAGCTTACAAAAACTCTTGCCATAGTAGAGCAATATTATGTGGATGATCAAAATATCAGCGATTTGGTGGATAAATCTTTATCAGGGCTTTTAAGCAATCTTGATGCGCATTCTTCTTTTTTAAATGAAAAAGATTTTAATGATATGAAAATTCAAACCAATGGCGAATTTGGTGGCCTTGGTATAACCGTAGGTATGAAAGATGGTGCTTTAACAGTTGTTTCTCCTATAGAAGGAACACCAGCAGATAAAGCAGGGATAAAATCGGGAGATATTATTTTAAAAATTAATGATGAGGCCACTTTAGGAATTAATCTCAATGATGCGGTAGATAAAATGCGTGGTAAGCCAAAAACTCAAATCACTTTAACCATTTTTAGAAAAGGTGCAACAAAACCTTTTGATGTTACACTTACAAGAGAAATTATTAAGATAGAAAGTGTTTATGCAAAAATGATAGAAAATGAAAACATTCTTTATCTTAGGGTTACAAATTTTGATAAAAATGTTGTAGATGTGGCAAGTAAAGAACTTAAAAAATATCCTAATGTTAAAGGAGTTGTTTTAGATCTTAGAAATAATCCTGGTGGACTTTTAAATCAAGCTATAGGACTTGTAAATTTATTTGTAGATAAAGGTGTTATTGTTTCTCAAAAAGGACGCATCGCAAGTGAAAATCAAGAATATAAAGCCGATCCTAAAAACAAAATTTCTAATGCTTCTTTGGTTGTGCTTGTAAATGGTGGAAGTGCTAGTGCAAGTGAAATTGTAAGTGGAGCTTTACAAGATCTTAAACGCGGTGTTATTGTGGGTGAAAATACTTTTGGAAAAGGTAGTGTTCAGCAAATCATACCTATTAATAAAACTGAAGCTTTAAGGCTTACTATTGCAAGATATTATCTTCCAAGCGGGCGTACTATTCAAGCAGTGGGTGTAAAACCTGATATTGAAGTTTTTCCAGGTAAAGTAAATACTCAAGAAGATGGTTTTTCTATAAAAGAAAGCGACTTAAAACAACATTTAGAAAGTGAGCTTGAAAAAATAGATAAAAATAAAAAAGAAGATAAACAAGAAAATAAAGACAATAAAAATCTAATCAGTCAAAAACAAATCAATGATGACGCACAGTTAAAATCAGCTATTGATACTATTAAAATTTTAAATATCAAACAAGGACAATAAAATGACAAAAAAAGAAATGCTCTACGAAGGAAAAGGTAAAAAACTTTTCAAAACTGATGATGAAAATTTACTAATTAGTGAGTTTAAAGATGATTTAACTGCTTTTAATGCAGAAAAAAGAGGCAATGAAAGTGGAAAAGGTGCATTAAACTGTAAAATCAGTACTGAAATTTTTCATTTGCTCGAAAAAAATGGGATTAAAACCCATTTGGTAGAAACTATAAGCGATACAGAACAAGTGGTTAAAAAATGTAAAATTGTTCCTATTGAAGTTATAGTACGCAATGTTGCAACAGGTTCTCTTATAAAAAGACTGGGTATTAAAGATGGTACTGTGCTACCTTTTGCTTTGGTGGAATTTTGTCTTAAAGATGATGCCTTAGGCGATCCTTTTATCAATGATGAGCATTGTTTGATTTTAAATTTAGTGCAAAATGAAGCTCAAATTAGTGAAATTAAAAATATGGCTAGAAAGATTAACTCTATTTTAACTCCATTTTTTGATAATAAAAATTTAAGGCTGATTGACTTTAAAATCGAACTGGGTTTAACTAAAGATAATGAGCTTGTTTTAGCTGATGAAATAAGCCCTGATAGTTGTAGATTTTGGGATAAATTTAGCAATGAAAAATTAGATAAAGATAGATTTCGTCAAGATCTAGGTAATGTAAAAATGGCTTATGAAGAAGTTTTAAAAAGAATATTAAATTAAGGAAAAATATGGAAGTTATTGTAAATATTTCTTTAAAAAATGGGGTTTTAGATCCACAAGGCAAAGCGGTGGAAAAAGCTTTGCATTCTTTAAATTTTAATAGTGTTAAAGAAGTAAAAATAGCAAAACAAATCAAAATTTCTCTTGATGAGAAAGATGAAAAATTAGCCAAAGAACAAGTAAAAAAAATGTGTGAAGAGTTGTTGGTAAATAGCGTCATTGAAGATTATGAGCTTGTAATTGAGAAAGAGTAAAATGAAAGTTGCTATTATTAGATTTCCAGGGACAAATTGTGAATTTGATACAGCTTATGCCTTTGAAAAACTTGGAGTAAAAACGCAGATTGTTTGGCATGAAGAAAAAGAATTTGATGCAGATTTGGTTGTTTTGCCAGGCGGATTTTCTTATGGAGATTATCTAAGATGTGCAGCTATTGCAAAACTTGCTCCTGCTATGCAAGGTGTTTTTAATCATGCAAAAAAGGGAGGATATATCTTAGGCATTTGCAATGGTTTTCAAATTTTACTTGAAAGTGGTCTTTTAAAAGGTGCAATGAAGCATAACAACAATCTTAGTTTTATCTCAAAAAACCAAAATTTAAGAGTAGTTTCTAATGATAATGCCTTTTTGAAAAATTTCAAAAAAGATGAAATTATTAATTTGCCAATTGCTCATGGAGAGGGAAATTATTATGCTGATGAGGCCACTTTAAAAGAATTGCAAGATAAAGATCTTATTACTCTAAAATACGAGCCAAATCCAAATGGTTCTGTATTTGATATCGCAGGAATTTGTGATGAAAACAAAAAAATCTTTGGACTCATGCCACATCCTGAGCGTGCTTGTGAAAAAGTCCTAGGTAATGATATAGGTTTAAAAATGCTTAAAGGCTTTTTATTTTGAAAATTTTATTAACTTTAATTTTTAGCGTTGTTGTATTGTTTGGCAGGGGTGAAATTTCTGTATTTAGTGGCCAAGATGAAAATATGCAAAAAGAATTACAAAAATTACCCCAAGAAGAACAAAAAATTTATCAAAATATTCCGCCAAGTGATGAAAACAATGACTTTGAAAGCAATGTAGATGATCCTTTTGTAGCTAAAGGGAGTTTGGTTCTTACAAATGATGAATATCCAAGTAGGGTATATGTTGGAGAAGTTTTTCCTATTACGATCTATGCTCGCACTACGGAAAATACAAAATTTGATTTTAACATAAGCGTAGAAAAAACCAACTTATCTTTTTTAAATCCAGATGCAAAATGGGAATTTATCAATAACGAATATAAAACAACTTTATGGTTTGAAGCTAAAAATTCAAACGCTAGTTTGAGTAAAATTTCTATCAAACTTCTTAGAAATAATGAAGCTTTTCAAGAGGCTAATATCAATCTTAATCCTATCAAATTTGAAAATACTTTATCCAATAAAGATTTTTCACACCTTGTGGCAAGTTCTTTGGAAATTAAAAAGGTTAAAGCGAGTTATTTTGATGATGCTAATATCATTATGATGGTAGAACTAAACGCAACCAATACAAATCTTAAAAGCTTTTTTATAGAAGGAATTCAAAAGCAAGGTATTGAAAATTTAAAAGGGGATTTTAATGCCTCTAGTGCTTTTTATTATGCTATTTTGCCATTAAGTAAAACAAATTTTGAATTTTCGTATTTCAATAAAGATAGTAAAAAGCTTGAAAATATAAATTTAAAATTAAAAATTAGTGACGATGAGATTAGCACTCAGAGTGATTTAAATCCTGTAAATAAAGACTTAAATATTTATAAACAATATACCTTATGGTTTTTAGCGATTTTATTTGGAGCTTTATTTGTATGGAGAAAAAATTACATTATTCTGGCTTTGGCAGTTGTTTGTTTTGCACTTAGTTTTCTTGTAGATACCAATACTCAAAATGCAATTATCAAGGCTGGTTCTAGGGCTAAAATTTTACCTACAGAGCCTTCAACTTATTTTTATACGGCAAATGTAGATGAAAAAGTAGAAGTTTTAGGCAAACGACAAAATTATATTAAAGTACTGTTTTCTGATGGAAAAATAGGTTGGGTTAATAAAGATGATTTACAAAAAAATTAAAGCTCTTTATTTTTGGATTTTTTTTGTTTTAAGCGTTGCTTTGGTGGTTTTTTGTTTTTGCTTTACAAAATCTCAAAACACACTTTGGAAAATCCGAAAAATTTGGGCTAAATTTCAAAGATATACCATCTCTTATAAACAAGAAATCATTGGTACTTTTAATCCACAAGCTCAGATGATTTTAATGAATCATCAAAGTGCTTTAGATATCATCGCTTTAGAAGAGTTATATCCTAAAAATTTATGCTGGATTGCCAAAAAAGAATTAGGAGAAATTCCTATTTTCAAAGTTGCTATGAAAAAACCAAAACTTCTTTGTATAGATAGAAAAAATCCGCGTGATTTAGTACGAGTTTTAAAAGAAGCAAAAGAAAGAATTAGTGAAGATAGGGTTTTGGCTATTTTTCCAGAAGGAACTAGATCTAAAAATGAAAAAATGCTTAAATTTCAAAGTGGAGCAAAAATTTTAAGTGAAAAATTAAATCTTAAAGTTCAACCCATTTTAATTGTGGATTCTGCAAAAATTTTAGACACAAAAAGTTTTAGTGCAAGCAGCGGAGTGCTTAAAATCATTTGTATGGATTTAGTCGATATAAATGATGACAAATGGCTTGAAAAGACCAGAAAAAAAATGCAAGAATTACTCGATCAAGAAAGAGCTAAGCTTTGCTAAATACCCTTTTAGTTGTTGGTTTTGGGGGATTTATAGGAGCAATCTTAAGAATGCTTTCTATTAATTTAGTGAATAAATTTTTTCCTTATTCTATCAGCTTTGGAACTCTTTTTGTTAATGTTTTGGGTTCTTTTATCATAGGATTTTTGTTTTCTTATGCACAAAATAAAGGTTTATCTCCTTTACTTAAAAGCTTTATAAGTACAGGTTTTTTAGGAGCTTTTACAACTTTTTCTACTTTTTCTTATGAAAATTTACTTCTTTTGCAAAGTGGAAGTTGTTTTCATTTTGCGTTAAATATTATCTTAAATGTCTTTCTTTGTTTATTTGCCGCATGGCTTGGTTTTATAATTTTCAAATAAATCTTTAAATTTACTTTAGAATTTGTATTTTTTGCTAAAATACCACTTTAAAAAATCACAAAGGAGACTAAAATGCAATTTCAAACCGAAGTAAATCAGCTTTTACAGCTTATGATACACTCTTTATATTCTAATAAAGAAATTTTTTTAAGAGAACTTATTTCAAACTCAAGTGATGCTTTAGATAAGCTTAATTTTTTAAGCGTAAGTGATGATAAATATAAAAGCTTAAAATTCGAACCTAAAATTGAAATCAAAATTGATAAAGATAAAAAAACTTTAAGTATTAGTGATAATGGTATAGGTATGGATAAAGATGATCTTATCAACAACCTTGGAACCATAGCAAAAAGCGGTACTAAAAGCTTTTTAGAAAATTTAAGCGGTGATGCTAAAAAAGATTCTCAACTCATAGGACAATTTGGAGTAGGTTTTTATTCTGCTTTTATGGTGGCTAGTAAAATCGAAGTTTTAAGCAAAAAAGCTTTAGATGATAAAGCTTATCTTTGGAGTTCTGATGCAAATGGTTATGAGATTGATGACGCAAGCAAAGAAGAACAAGGCACAAGCATTACTTTATACTTAAAAGATGATGAGTTTGCTAATACTTATAAAATCGAAAGCATTATAGAAAAATATTCCAATCATATTCAATTTCCAATTTTCATGGAAAAAGAAGAATTTACTCCTGCTAAAGAAGGCGAAGAAGAAGGAAAAACTGAACTTAAAATTTCTCAAATCAATAAAGCCAATGCTTTATGGAGAATGCAAAAATCAAGCCTTAAAGCAGAAGATTATGAAAGATTTTATGAGCAAAATTTTCATGATTCAAACAAACCTTTATTTTATCTTCACACTAAAAGTGAAGGAAAATTAGAATACAATTCTTTATTTTTCATACCACAAAATGCACCTTTTGATTTATTTCGTGTGGATTATCAAAGTGGCCTAAAACTTTATGTAAAACGTGTATTTATCAGTGATGACGATAAAGAACTTTTACCAACTTATTTGCGTTTTGTGCGTGGGATTATCGATGTAGAAGATTTGCCGCTTAATGTAAGTCGTGAAATTTTACAAGAAAATCAAATTTTAAAAGGTGTTAAAGAAGCTAGCGTTAAAAAGATTTTAGGTGAACTTGAAAAACTCAAAAACAATGATAAAGAAAAATACTTATCTTTCTTTAAAACTTTTGGTAAGGTATTAAAAGAAGGACTTTATGGTTTTGGCGGAGAAAAAGACAGTCTTTTAAAACTCATGCTTTATAAAAGCACTAAAGGTGAAAATTTACGCTCTTTAGAGGAGTATAAAAATGACCTTCAAGGCGAACAAAAGGAAATTTTTTATATAGCAGGAAATAATGAAAGTTTATTAAGAACTTCTCCTTTACTTGAAGAGTATAAACAAAAAAATATAGAAGTTTTACTTATGGATGATGAGATTGATTCTTTGGTAACTCCTATGCTAGAATTTGAAGGTTTAAAATTTGTAGCCATCAATCAAGTAGAAGATAAAAATGAACTAAGCGATGAAGAAAAAAATATTTTTGCTCCACTTGTAGCTAAATTTAAAGAACTTCTAAAAGATCAAGTTGAAGATGTAAGACTAACCAGTCGTTTAAAAGATAGCCCAAGTTGTATAGTTTATGATAAAAATAAACCTGATTTTGCTATGCAACAACTCTTAAAACAAATGGGTCAAGAGCAAAATTTCAAACCTATTTTAGAAATCAATCCAAAACACGCTATTTTTACAGGTCTTAAAAACAACGAAAATTTTAGTGCAGATATAGCAACACTAGTTTTAAATATGGCAAAACTAAGCGAAGGTATGGGGGTGGATAATCCTGCTGAATTTAATGCAAGTCTTACAAAAATTATCAATAAGGCTTTTTCATGATAGAAAATATCCCTGCAAGTCTTTGGACAAAGCAAGATTTAAACGCATATCAAATTTTTGATGTGCGTACTCCTTTAGAATGGGAAGAAGGTATTTTACCTAATGCGCAATGTGTGGCTTTATATGATAATCAAGGGCTTTTAAATGCTAAATTTTTAGATGAATTTCAAAGCAAAAGAGATGAAAGTAAAAAACTTGCTTTTATTTGTCGTAGTGGCCATAGAAGCATGGTTGCAGCTGAATTTATAGCTGAAAAATTGGGACTTGAAAGCATCAATTTAGATGGCGGAATGCTAGCCCTTAAGGGTTATTAATGCTAGGAATTTATTTACTCATAGCAGCTTTGTCTTTTTTAGCTCTTTATTTTGCTGTTAAAAAGCTTACTTTAAATATAGACGAGCAAACCCTTTTAGAGCCTATTAAAATGGATGTTTATCCGAAATTTTGCGATTTAATCGATGAAAAAATCAGAGAATTTAAAGAAAATGTCCAAAATACTAATTTAGCATTAAAAAATTCTGATCAAAAAGATGAATTTTTAGAAAAACTTGGGGATTTAAGCAGAGAGTTGACTTTCATACAAACCATGAATTTAAGCAATAAAAACGATAGTATCTGGCAAAATGAACTTTTTTCTTTTTTAAAGGAATTAGAAAATTTATTGCTTGAGTATCTAGAAAAAGGCGAAGAAGAAGCCGAAAATTTAAGAGAATTTCTGATGAATGAATTTGAAAAACTAAAAGGTTAGGCATTGCAAGAGGAAAGAAATTCTTTAAAATATTTTAAATTTATTTCATGGAGTATTTTTACTTTAGTTCTGATTTTTATTTTAATTCGTTATGACGAGCTTGCCAATCTTTTAGCAGGAGTGGCAATACTTCTTATTGGAATGACTAATTTAGGTATAGGTTTTAAAGCTTTTAGTGGTGGTTTGCTTGAAAAAATTTTAGCGAAGTCAACCGATACAAAGATAAAAAGTATACTTTTTGGTACTTTAAGTACTTTAATTATGCAATCTTCAACTTTAGTTTCTATTATTACGATTTCTTTTTTGAGCGCAGGGCTTATTTCTTTGGGTGCGGGCATAGGGATTATTTTTGGAGCAAATTTAGGAAATACGACAAGTTCTTGGCTGATTGTTGGTTTGACAAATATTAAAATTTCAATGCTAGCTATCCCACTTTTGATTATTGGAGTATTATTTTTCTTTCAAAAAGATAGTGTTTTAAAAGGTTTAGGTAATATTTTTATTGGTATAGGATTTTTCTTTTTGGGTGTGGATTATATTAAAAGTGGTTTTGAAAATTTTAAACATATAATTGATCTTTCTCGTTTTGATTTTGCTGGGTTTAAAGGAGTTTTTGTTTTTTTAGGATTAGGTGCTTTGCTTACAGGAGTTATACAATCAAGCACAGCTACAATGGCTATTATTGTCGCTGCTTTACTTGCAGGACAAATCAGTTTGGAAAATTCCTTAGCAGCAACTTTAGGCACTAGTGTTGGAGGAGTTGTAACGGCTGTTTTAGCTTCTTTAAGTACCAATATTGAAGGAAAGAAATTAGCGTTTGCAAATTGTATTTTTAATTTTGGTATAGCTTTTTTAATAGTGCTTATTTTTCCTTATTTTATACATTTTCTTAATTTTTTATCCATTGTATTAAACATAGAAGATATAGCTTTGAAAGTAGCATTATTTCACACTTTGTTTAATTTAATTGGTGTTGTGCTTTTTTCATTCTTTACTCCTCAAATTGTTCTTTTTTTAAATAAGATAGTAAAAGCTCCTAAAGATAAGAATAAAGACAAGCCTTTATATCTTGATAGTAGTTTGGTTAAGTTTAGTGACACAGCCATCGAAGCTTTAAGGAAAGAAAGCGAGCATCTTTATAACAATACCTATGCAATTGTTGCTCATGCTATAGGTTTTAGTCGTAAAGATATACAAAGTGATAAAAGTTTTAAAGAAATTTTAGAAAATAAAAAGTGGTTTAGTAAAAATGTGGATTTGGACTATTTGTATCAAACTAGGATAAAGGTTCTTTTTGAAGCTATTATCGATTTTTCAACTAAAGCACAAGTTTATATTAACGATGAAACAAAGAATCATAAAATTTTTACCTTTAAGATGGCAGCTAAAAATTTAGCCGAAACAACTAAAAATTTAAAAATTATCCAAGCAAATATTAAGAAATATTCTAGTTCTTCTAATGAATTTTTGGCTTTAGAGTACAATAAAATTAGATCGAATTTAGGAGAGCTTTTAAGAAGTATTGAAGAGCTTAGAGTGGTTGAAGATCGTGAAAAGCTTTATTTGATTATTAAAAATCTTCAAAAAGGAAAAGAAATTTTAAAAGAAATCGATACTTTAACCTTGAGCAATGTTGAACATCTTATTGCAGTAAGAAAAATCACAACAGCTGAAGGAATTTCAATACTTAATGATACAACTTTTACTGCTAAGATTGCTGAAGAACTTATAGGTGCTGTTGAGGTGATATTTTCTAAAGATATATCAAACTAGTTGTTTGTGCTAGTTTGGTTATTGTCTTGTATAAGCGTTAGAAATTCTTCATTGATTAAAATATCAACAACATCTTTAAACATAGGCAAAGCACTTTGTGCAGCATAATAACTATAAGGTTTAGTAGGATGTCTTACGAGAACTCCTATGGTATAGGCGTGATTTAAATCATTTGCAAAACCAAAAAAGGATGCATTGTAGCGATTTGAGGTATAACCTTGTCTTTCGGCTATTCTTGCCGTTCCTGTTTTACCTCCTGCAATAATACCTTGTGTAATTGCCTTTTTTCCTGTTCCTTTTTCTATAACATTTATAAGAACATTTTGCATCGTTTTAGCGGCTTCGCTAGAAAGAATTTTTTCTTTTTTTATATCATCATCAAGATTTGTAAAGCGTCCATTTTGATAGAATTTTTCAGCTAAACGTGGTGTGATATAAAACCCATCATTGTTGAAAACATTATAAGCTGCAAGGAGTTGTATAAAGGTTGTTTTAAGTCCATAACCATAACTTAAAACAGATTTTTCTATATCTCTTAAGCGCTTAGAATTTGGAATTTCTCCTTTTTGTTCATAGGGTAGATCAATACCACTTTTTTCGCCAAATTTAAATATTTTAAGTCCTGATACGATTTCTATATTGTTAAGCCTTTTAGCAATTTGTATCATGCCTATATTTGAAGAATATCTTATAACTTCCTCCATAGTCATTTTGTCCATTTTGTGATCGTCTTTGATGGTGAAACGTCCTAGCTTGTAAGAACCGCCATAAGTATTAATCACTTCATCCATTTTTATTTTACCAAGTCTTAAGGCTGTTGTAAAGATAAAAGGTTTGATAACAGAACCTGCTTCATAGCCGTATTCTATAGCGCTTGCATTAAGAACTGATAGATCTTTTCCACGATTTTGCGGATCATAGCGCCTTGAGCTTGCTAGAGCTAAAATTCTTCCTGTTTTGCTTTCCATTACTCCAACTATGATTTCATTGGCTTTTAAATCCTCATTTCTTTGATCTATAGCTTTCTCTATACTTTTTTGCAGTTTTAAAGAAAGATTTAAATATAAATCACAACCATTGATCTTTTTTTGTTGTAGTGAATTTAGATTTAAAATAATATTTCCACCTATATCTTTAAGTCCTTGAATTTTTTCATTTTGAACAGGACTTAGACATTCATCGTAGTATTTTTCTAAACCTTTAACTCCTATATTTTTTAAAATTCCACTTTCTGGATCTAATATCATTTTGGTATAACCGATAATAGGAGTAAAAGAATCTTTTGACATGTAAATTCTATCTTCTTCATGTTCGATGATATTTAATCCTCTTGTTTCAACTCTTCCAGAGTTGTTTGTAAAAGCTTTGAAAAAACCTTGTATATAAAGTTTTTTAGCAAGGTCTTTAAGATAGCTTGCTTGCTTGGAATCTAAGTTTTGCAAAAGAACAAAATTATAAGAGCGTTTTTTTTGATTTTGCATTCTTTTTTTAATATCTGCTACTTGATCGTTACTTATCCCACTATAAATTTGAAAAAGCTTTAAAAATAGATCAAATTTATCTTTGTTAATACTTCTAAGATCAATTTCAGCGCGATAAATTTGTTTAGAACTTGTGATAGTAAAATTATCTTTAGTTATAATCGATCCTCTTAGAGCAAGAGCGTATTGATCTTTTTCGGTGTTAGGTATATGACGTTTTGATGTAAGAAAAAAAGTAGAGCTGATAAAAATAATCATAAACAAAAGTGCCATGCAGTAGGCAAAGGCAACTTTTGAAACCCTATTTTTTTTATATTCTTGCATTAGGGTTTAAATTTGAGTTCTTGTGATTTCTTTATAAGCACTGATCGCTTTATTTCTTACTTCTAGCATAAATTTCATGCTGCTTTCAGCTTTAGTGATAGCTATAGCTGCTTGATGTAAATCTTTTACTTGTCCTGTGGCAATGTCCGTCATTGCAGCTTCTCCACTTTCTTGTGCTTTATTTAAATCATCGATTTCATTTTTAAGCATCTTGGCAAATTCATCACCAATTCCTCTGGAATTTTGACTTTTGTTGGTATTTGAAATATTATTATTTAATCTTAAATCATTAATATTGTTCATTTTTTATTATCCTCTTAATAAATCAATCGCACTTTGAGCTATAGTTTTTGCACTTGTAAAAGCACTTACATTGGCTTGATAAGCTCTTGTAGCTTCAATTAAATCTGCCATTTCAATAACAGGGTTTACATTTGGATACGCTACATAACCTTCAGCATTTGCATCAGGATGGCTTGGATCATACTTCATACGAAAATCTTTGTCATCTCTGACCACTTTATCCACTACAACACTTTGAATAGCGGGTTTAGCCTCTTCTGGTGAACTTGGATCATTTAAAGGATTTTCATATTTTAAAAAATTATTATCTTTGTTAATTTGCTCATTTAAAAGCTTATCAAAATCTGTTGCTTTAAAGATCACTTCGCGTCTTCTATAAGGCCCACCTTCAGCTGTTCTTGTAGTGTTTGCATTAGCTATATTAGAGCTAATAACATTCATTCTAAAACGTTGAGCACTTAAACCATAACCACTAATATCAAAATCACTTAAGTATGCCATAATTTACCTTTAACTTAATTTAGAGCTTGCATCAAGTATAGAACTAAAGATATTGCTTTGTCTTCTTAAAACTCCATCAAGAGCTGTTATCATAACTGTATTTTTACTCATTTCTGTAGTTTCTACATCTAGATCAACAGTATTTGCATCATTTCTTGCTAAATGACCATCTCTTAAGTAAATAGTAGATTTATTAGGATCAGGGAATTTCCAAGGTTTTTGATGCCCTTCTTCAGTTACAGCTAATTGCAATTCTTTATTGTCATTTTTTTTGAAAATTTCATTTGCACGATTTACCAAAGCTGTTTCAAATTCAATATCTCTTGCTTTATAAAAAGGAGTATCAACATTTGCAAGATTGGCATTGATGAGTTGATTTCTTAGATTTCTACCCGCTAAAGCACCAGTGACTAGTTCTTTTGATTTAAATGGGTTAATCATTTTTTATCCTTTTTATAATTTTTAATATTAACAAGCAAATACCGTTCCAATTTAACTATTTTGTATAAAAATATCAAAATTATTTTCCTTTTTGTAAATTTATGGCTTTATTGTGATCATCTATATTTGTGCTAAAAATATGAACCCCAGTATTTTTATCACGCACAAAATATAAATAATCTGTCTTTAAAGGAAAAATAGCTGCACGAATAGCAGCTAAAGAAACATTGCAAACCGCTTCTTTGGGCAATCCTGTAAATTTATAGGTATTATAAGAGCTATTATCTTGTCTTATTCTTTGTGGGGTAACTTTTACATGGGAGTAAATTCCATAATTTAAAGTTCCATCCATTTGAAGCTTCATACCTTTTTTAAGTCGATTGTAAATTACACTTGCAACTATAGGCATTTCATTTTCATTAGCAGCTTCTTTTTGTATTACAGAAGCGATGATGATATATTGGTGCCATTTTTTTGGATTATAATCACCGAAAATTTTCTCAGAAGTTTTTTTATTGGAAATTTCAGCATAGTTTAAAAGCATTTGAATGAGTAGATTTTCTGTAATGCCTTTTGGGATTTTATAAGTTTCTGGTAAAAAAACTCCTTCATCATAAGGAGCTTGAGCTTGAAATTCTTTTAAAAGTATATCTTTATCAAGTCCAAGTTGTTTGGCTGCTTGTTCTAAAAAGATTACGCTTGTTTCTCCTGGGATAAGAGTAATGGTTTGAAGTGCTGCTTTAGCAATAGTAAGTTTATGTAGAAATTCAGCCCTATTTAAATCTTTAGTACCTATGTTGATCCAGCCTGATTGGGGGTGTCCTAAAAAAAATAAAATATATTTATCAATACTACTCATCTGATATTTATTTTGCTTTAAATATGTTATAATTTGAGAAATTGAACCTTGGGGAATAAATACCACAGAATTGCTTTTTAAAGGCTGAGTTAGATAATAAAAAATCCCCAAAAACAATATCAAAAAGAAGTTGCGTATGAAAAAGAAAATTTTATATATTGTTGTATTTTTTGTTGTGTTTATATTAGCTTTGTTTATAGTGCTTAAAAATGGGATTGTCATCTCTAGTATCCAATTTGATTTTTTAAAATTAGAACAATTATATATTAAATTAGATAAAAAATTAATTGTACGAGCAAAAAATATCACTATAAATGAGACTCAAAATTCCGAAATTTCATCACAAACTCACTCTTCTGATAATGCTTCAACAGAGATTTTAAAAATAACAAAAAATTTAAAATATCTATATACTTTTGTTGAAGAGATTGATATACAAAATTTAAATATAGAAGATAATCATGTGCGTATTTTATTTAAAGATAATGAATTTTTTATAGATAATGATTTATTATTTTTAAAATTAACATTACAGCGTCAAAATAAAGAACTTATAGCTGATATTAAAAAACTTTTATTAAAAGATTATGATTTAAATATTGATGGAAATTTAAGTATCAATACTAAGAGCGAGTTTTATTATTTTCAAGGTAGAGCAAGCGGAGAATTGCTTGACTTTAACGCAAGTATCTCTTACAAAGATAAAAATTTAGCTTATAAAATAGAAGATTTAAACATTAGAAATATTACGGAAATTTTTAAAAGAGTTAATAAAAGAATAGAACTTCCGCAGAGTTTAAATCTCTGGGTGGCATATAAGGCTAAGGGAGAATTTTATCATTTGGATTATTTGCAGGGCTTTATAGATTTTGCTAAAAATAATTATTATTTAGATAATATTAACGCATCAGGTTATGTTAATAATGTCAAAGTTCGTTTGGATGATAAAATGAATGCTATTGAAATTCCAAAACTCGATTTAAATTTAAACAAACAAAAACTTGATTTTGTTTTTAATAAAGCTTTCTATAATGGTGCTGATTTAAGTTCTAGCAAGGTTTATCTATATGATTTGTTCGATGAAAAAAAAGCTGGGATTTATTTGCGTATTAAGTCTGGTAATCTAAAATTTGATGAAAAACTTGCTAAAGCTTTAGAGGATTATCATTTTTCATTACCTTTTTATCAAAAAAGCGGAAAAATTAAAAGTGATTTGGAGCTTAAAATTGATTTTCATGATAAGGGTGAAATTTCTTATAGTGGTATTTTAGCTTTAGAGAATGCTAGTATTTCTTTGGCTGATTTTAATATTACAAAAGCATTTGTAATATTAAATCAAAATGATTTAAATATAGAAAATGCTAGTGTTAAAAATAGCTTTTTAGAGGCTGATTTTAATGCTAAATTTGACTTACAAAAACAGCAAGGAAATTTCAATACTCAGATTTCAAGGCTTTATTTTGATAATGGAGAGCTTTTAGATTTAAAAAATCAAAATGTAGAAGTAAAATTAGATTATTCGCAAAATGTTAACATTAGTATTCCTCAGTGGAATTTGATTTTAAATTTTAAAGATGGATTTGAGGCTAATCTTAATAATCCTAAGATTTTATTTTCATTTTCTCCATTACTTAAAAAGTTTGGGTTTATCGATGCTAAAAATGTTTATTATAAAACTTTAAATTTTAAAGATTTTAATGCAAGCGTTAATGATGCTTATTTTAAAAATAATTTACTTATCAACGGTCAAACTCCTTATGAAAATGATAGCTTTGATATTGTAAAAAATAAGGGCATTATCGAAATTCATACTCAAAGTGATACAGCAAGTGCTAAAATAAGTTCTGATAATAAAGAAATTCATTTAAAAAATTTAAGTTATATTTATAGAGAAGATTCTTCAAATTCAACATTTGATATTTCTACTAATACCCAAAATATTAGTTTTGGTGGAGCAAATGTAGCTTTAATTTTGCCAGATTCTAATAAAACTTTGGCTTTTGATAGGGTAGAGGCTGATTTAAAAGGCAATGCTTTGGATCTTAAAGGTTCTAGAGGAAATGCAAAATTTGATCTTTATTATTCTTCTAATGATTTAAATTTAAACATTAGCAATATTGATGATAATTATTTAAATGAATTTTTGCAAAAACAAGCTGTTCAAGATGGAGTATTTAACTTAAGTATAAAAGGAAGTGGATTGGAGTATTTTGATGGACAGATCGATTTTAAAAATACTTATGTGAAGGATTTAAAAGGTATAAATCAGCTTATTTCCTTTATCGATACTGTACCAAGTTTATTAATGTTTAAATCTCCAACTTTTAATCAAAAAGGTTTAAGCTTACATGATGGAAAGATTATTTTTAATAGAAAAAAAGATCTTTTGAGTGTTTCGGCTATTAATTTAAATGGCGATAGTGTAGATATATATGGTTTAGGATCAGCAAATTTAAGATTAAATACAGTGGATTTTAGCTTAGAGCTTAAAACTTTAAAATCAGCTTCAGAAGCTATATCCAAGGTTCCAATTTTAAATTATGTAATTTTAGGTAAAAATCAAGAAATTAGCACAAACTTAAAAATAGATGGAAGTATAGATGACCCTAAATTTCATACCGAAATTTTAACAGACACTCTAAAAACTCCTTTTAATCTTATTAAAAATATCATACAACTTCCTGCTAATTTACTTAATTAAAAATATTTAAAGTTTGTTTGAAAACTAAAACAAACTTTAAACTTACTCTTGCATTTTTTTTTATTTGTAATATACTTAAAAATGAAAATAAAAATAAGTATTTTAAAGGACTAAAAATGCAAATTACTTATACCTTAACAGATGAGTCGCCAGCTCTTGCGACTTATTCGTTTTTACCTATAGTGAAAGCTTTTTTAAGTAGGGCGCATATAGGAGTAAAAACCTCAGATATTTCTTTATCTGGAAGGATTTTAGCTACCTTTAGCGAGTATTTAAAAGAGGAACAAAGATGTGAAGATGCTTTGGAGCTTTTAGGCGAGCTTGTAAAAAGATCAGATGCAAATCTTATTAAAACTCCAAATATTTCAGCTTCTATTCCTCAGCTTAAGGCAGTGATTAAAGAATTGCAAGATAAGGGTTACATGTTACCAAATTACCCAGATGAGCCAAAAAATGATGAAGAATTGCAAATTAAAACAAAATATCAAAAAGTTTTAGGTTCAGCGGTTAATCCTGTGTTAAGACAAGGAAATTCAGATCGTCGTTCAACAAAAGCGGTAAAAGACTATGCAAAAAACAATCCTTATCGTGTGGTTGAGTTTAATCCAAACTCAAAAACTCGTGTTTCTTACATGAAAGAGGGGGATTTTTTCTCTAATGAAAAAGCGGTTTTAATCGATCAAGATTGTGTGGCTAATATAGAATTTACAAGTATTGATGGTAAAAGTGAAATTTTAAAAGAGGGTTTAAAGCTTGAAAAAAATGAAATTTTAGATGCTACTTTTATGGATGTGCAAAAACTTCAGGAATTTTATGCAAAAGAAATTAAAGCAAGCAAAGATGATGATGTGCTTTTTTCTTTGCATTTAAAAGCTACAATGATGAAAGTAAGCGATCCTATACTTTTTGGTTATGCGGTAAAAGTATTTTTTAAAGAATTATTTATCGAATTTCAAGATGAATTTGAAAAATTAGGTATTAATCCAAATAATGGTTTAAGTGAGCTTTTAAGTAAGATCGAAAATTCAAGCAAAAAAGATGCAATTTTAAAAAAATACAATGAAATTTTAGCTAAATCTGCTGATATTTCTATGGTAAATTCAGATAAAGGCATTACAAATCTTCATGTTCCAAGCGATGTTATCGTTGATGCTTCTATGCCTGCAATGCTTAAAAATGGCGCAAGATTGTGGGATAAGGAAGGTGAGGAAAGAGATACAAATGCCGTAATTCCTGATCAAACTTACGCAACTATTTATGAGGCGGTTATTGAAGATTTACATAAAAATGGCACTTTAAATCCTTCAAAACTTGGCAGTGTATCTAATGTAGGCTTAATGGCTAAAAAAGCTCAAGAATACGGTTCTCATGATAAAACTTTTGTGGCTAAGGAAGAAGGGACTTTTAAAATAGTTTCTAACAGTAAAGTTTTATTAGAACATAAGGTTAGAAAGGGCGATATTTATAGAGCTAATCAGGCTAAATTTGATGCGGTGTTAAATTGGATTGATTTAGGTATAGAAAGATCAGAACTTAGTGGAGCCGAGGCCATTTTTTGGTTAGATAGCAAAAGATCTAGTAATAAAATCATGATAACTTTGGTACAAAATCGTTTAAAAGAAAAGGGTAAAAATATAGCTATTTTAGCTCCAAAAGAAGCTTGTTTAAGAAGTTTAGAGTTAATCCGAGAAGGTAAAGATGTTATTTCTATCACGGGTAATGTTTTAAGGGATTATTTAACTGATCTTTTTCCTATTCTAGAGCTTGGAACAAGTGCAAAAATGCTTTCTGTTGTGCCTATGTTAAATGGTGGAGCTATGTTTGAAACAGGAGCAGGGGGTTCAGCACCTAAACAAGTAGAACAATTAGTCGAAGAAAATCATCTGCGTTGGGATAGTTTGGGTGAATTTTTGGCCTTGCAAGCAAGTTTGGAATTTTATGCAAATAAATGTAGCAATCATAAAGCTAAGGTTTTGGCGGAATGTCTCGATGAGGCTATAGGCGAATGGCTTGAAAATAATAAAGCTCCATCAAGAAAAGTTAAAGAAGATGATAATAGAACAAGTCATTTTTATTTAGCAATGTATTTTGCAAATCATTTAGCAAGACAAGCAAGTGATATGGAGCTTCAAAGCTTTTTTAAAGATATTGCCCTAGAGCTTTCTTCTAATGAAGAAAAAATCAGAGCTGAATTTAACGATGCACAAGGTGTGAAAGTGGATTTGGGTGGGTATTATAAATTTGATGATGAAAAAGCAAATAAAATTATGCGCCCAAGTGCAACTTTTAACGCTATTTTAGAAAAAATAGGACAAAGATGAAAATCACTATTATAGGGGCTGGCAATGTAGGCTCAAGCGTAGCTTATGCTTTGATTTTAAGAGAGATAGCAAATGAAATTGTTTTAGTAGATATCAATGAGGATTTACTTTATGCAAAAGAACTAGAGCTTACTCAAAGCATAGCTGCTTTAAATTTAAATATAGATTTACTTTGCACTAAAGATTATACTTATACTAAAAATTCAGATATAGTGCTTTTTAGTGCAGGTTTTGTTAGAAAAGATGGGCAAAGTAGAGAAGAATTGCTTCAGTTAAATACAAGTATTATGCTTGATTGCGCTAAAAAAATTAAAGATTTTACAGAAGATCCACTTTTTATTATTTTAACCAATCCTGTGGATTTTCTACTTAATACTCTTTATGAAAGCGGAATTTTTTCATCAAAGAAAATTATAGCCATGGCAGGAGTTTTAGACAATGCAAGATTTAAGTATGAGCTTGCCAAAAAACTTAATGTCAAAATGTCAAGCGTGGATACAAGACTTATTGGTTTTCATAATGATGATATGGTTTTGGTAAAATCTTACGCAAGTGTTAAAAATAAAAATATAAGCGAATTTTTAAATGAAGAAGAATTTGATGATTTGGAAAATGAAGTTAAAACAGGTGGAGCTAAAGTAATCAAACATCTTAAAACTTCAGCTTATTTAGCTCCCGCTAGTGCTTGTATAAGAATGCTTGAGTCTATAAGAAGTGGAGAGTTTTTACCTATGAGTGTGATTT
The DNA here is from genome assembly GCF_004378925.1 of Campylobacter sp. CH186. Taxonomy (NCBI): domain Bacteria; kingdom Pseudomonadati; phylum Campylobacterota; class Epsilonproteobacteria; order Campylobacterales; family Campylobacteraceae; genus Campylobacter; species Campylobacter sp. CH186. The sequence goes on from NZ_RYYB01000008.1 coordinate 30,463, forward strand.
TACATGGAGAATTTGGAGTGCAAAACAAAGCCTTAGGAGTGATGGCAAGATTAGGACTTGAAGGTGTGATTGAAATCATGAGATTAGATCTTAGTTTGCAAGAAAAAGACAAATTAGAAAAATCTTTAATCAAATATCAATATAAAGGAGAATAAATGAACATACATGAGTATCAAGCAAAAGCAATTTTTGCAGATAATGGTATCCCTACCTTAAAGGGAAAAGTTGCATTTAGCGTAGATGAAGCTGTGGCTAATGCTAAAGAATTAGGTGGTAGTGTTTGGGCAGTTAAAGCTCAAATTCATGCAGGAGGTCGTGGTCTTGGTGGTGGTGTAAAAATCGCTAAAAATTTAGATGAGGTAAAAGATTACGCAAGTAAAATTTTAGGAATGAATTTGGTAACTCATCAAACAGGAACTGAAGGTAAGCTCGTGCAAAAACTTTATATAGAAAGTGGTGCTAATATAGTAAAAGAGTATTATTTGGCTATTTTATTTAATAGAATGGCAGAGCAAATTACCATTATCGCTTCAAGTGAAGGAGGGATGGATATAGAAAAAGTAGCCAAAGAAAGCCCTGAAAAAATTGCAAAAGTAGGCATTGATCCACAAATTGGATTTAAAATGTTTCATGGACTTGAAGTAGCGAGATTTTTAGGACTTGATAAAGATGAAGGCAAAAAACTCATTTCCATGATAGCTAAACTTTATAAGCTTTACATGGATAAAGATATGAATATGCTTGAAATCAATCCTTTAATTAAAACTGCAGAAGGGGATTTTTATGCCCTTGATGCAAAATGCAGTTTTGATGATAGTGCACTTTATCGTCATCCTGAAATTGCTGAACTTAGAGATATTACCGAAGAAAATCCTGCTGAAAGAGAAGCGGCTGAATTTGGTTTAAGCTATGTGAAATTAGATGGAGATGTAGCTTGCATGGTAAATGGCGCGGGTTTAGCAATGGCAACTATGGATATTATTAATTATAGCGGTGCAAAACCTGCAAATTTCTTAGATGTAGGTGGGGGAGCTTCTCCTGAAACTGTTGCAAAGGCTTTTGAAATCATTTTAAGAGATAAGAATGTAAAAGTTATATTTATCAATATCTTTGGCGGTATTGTTCGTTGTGATAGGATAGCAAATGGAATTTTAGAAGCTACTAAGAATGTTGAGGTAAATATTCCAATTGTAGTGCGTCTTGATGGTACTAACGCAGCAGAAGCAAAGACAATTTTAGATAATTCAAATCTTAAAAATATCAAAGCAGCAACCAATCTTAAAAACGGTGCAGAGCTTGTAAAAAGTTTAGTAGGATAAGGATGGAAAATGAGTATATTGGTTAATAAAAATACAAAAGTAATAGTTCAAGGTTTTACAGGTAAAGAAGCAACTTTTCACGCTGAGCAATGCATGGCTTATGGTACAAATATAGTTGGAGGTGTTACTCCTCATAAAGGTGGACAAACTCATTTAGGTAAACCAGTTTTTGATACTGTTGCAGATGCGGTTAAAGCAACAAAGGCTGATGTGAGCTTGATTTTTGTGCCTGCTTTTGCTGTGGGTGATAGCGTGGTTGAAGCAGCTGATGCTGGTATTAAGCTTGCAGTTGTAATCACAGAGCATACGCCTGTAAAGGATATGATGTTTGCTAAGCAATATGCTAATAAAAAGGGTATGAAAATCATTGGGCCAAATTGTCCAGGTATTATCACTTCTGAAGAATGTAAGTTAGGTATTATGCCAGGTTTTATTTTTAAAAAAGGTTGCGTGGGGCTTATTTCAAAAAGTGGAACTTTAACTTATGAAGCTGCTAATCAGGTAGTTCAAGGTGGTTATGGAATTTCTACTGCAGTAGGAATTGGCGGTGATCCTATTATAGGTCTTGCTTATAAAGAACTTTTAAGTGAATTCCAAAAAGATGATGAAACTAGGGCTATTGTAATGATAGGTGAAATTGGCGGTAGTTTGGAAGTGGAAGCAGCTAAATTTATTAAAGAAAATATTAGCAAACCTGTGGTAGCATTCATTGCAGGTGCAACTGCTCCAAAAGGTAAAAGAATGGGGCATGCAGGTGCCATAGTAGGAAGTGCTGATGAAAGCGCTGCAGCTAAAAAAGAAGCTTTAAAAAGCTATGGAATTCATGTGGTGGATTCTCCGGCTTTAATTGGTGAAGAAATTCAAAAAATATTAGGTTAATAAAGGAAAAAACATGAGTATGACAGCTCCAAAAGATACACCTGTTTGGGTAGATGAGTATAGATGTAAAGCATGCAATATTTGTGTTAGCTATTGCCCCGCTGGGGTTTTAGCTATGCGCGATGATGTGCATGCAGTTTTAGGACAAATGATAGAGGTAGTACACCCTGAATCCTGTATAGGCTGTACCGAGTGTGAGACACATTGCCCTGATTTTGCTATTATGGTGGCAAAAAGAGATGAATTTAAATTTGCCAAACTTACTGCTGAGTCTAAAGATAGAGCTGTAGCCGTAAAAAATAACAAATACAAAAAATTAGCATAGGAAAAATAATGAGAGAAGTTATAGCAACAGGTAATGTTTTAATCGCCAAAGCTGCGATTGATTGTGGATGTAAATTTTTTGGAGGCTATCCTATTACCCCTAGTAGTGAGATAGCTCATGAATTAAGCCATATGCTTCCTGCAAATGATGGAACTTTTATACAAATGGAAGATGAAATTTCAGGTATTAGTGTGGCTATTGGTGCGGCAATGAGTGGAGTAAAATCCATGACTGCAAGCAGTGGTCCTGGAATTTCTTTAAAAGCAGAGCAAATAGGACTTGCATTTATTGCCGAAATTCCACTTGTGATTGTAAATGTTATGAGAGGTGGTCCTTCAACAGGTCTTCCAACCCGTGTAGCACAAGGAGATTTGTTTCAGGCTAAAGCACCAACTCATGGGGATTTTGCAAGTATTGCTATTGCTCCTGCAAGTCTTGAAGAAGCTTATACAGAAACCATTAGAGCGTTTAATTTAGCTGAAAAATATATGACTCCAGTATTTTTACTTATGGATGAAACTGTAGGGCACATGAATGGTAAAGCGGTTTTACCTGATTTAAAAGATATTAAAGTGTATAACCGTAAAAAATTTGAAGGAGATAAAAAGGATTACAAACCTTATGCAGCAGGAGAAAATGAGCCTGCAACTTTAAATCCTTTCTTTACAGGTTATCGTTATCATGTTACAGGACTTCATCATGGAGATATAGGTTTTCCAACTGAAGATGGAGTTATAGTGAAAAAAAATATGGAAAGACTCATAGGTAAAATAAAAAACAATCAAGAAGATATTTGTGCTTATGAAGAGTATATGCTTAATGATGCTGAATTTTTAATCATTGCTTATGGAAGCGTAAGTCGTTCAGCAAAAGAAGCTATACAAAGATTAAGAGAACAAGGGATTAAAGTGGGACTTTTCCGTCCAATTACTCTTTATCCAGTGGCTGAGAAAAAAATTGCTGAAGTTGTAAGCAAATTTAAAAAAGTAATGGTAAGCGAGCTTAATATGGGACAATATCTTGAAGAGATTGAAAGAGTAACTTCGCGTCGCGATTTTATTAGCTTACACCGTGCAAATGGTCGTCCTATCACTCCAAGTGAAATTATTGCTAAGGTAAAGGAGAATATATAAATGGCTTTTAATTATGATGAATATCTAAGAGTAGATAAAATGCCTACTCAGTGGTGCTGGGGATGTGGCGATGGTGTTGTTTTAAAATGTATTATCCGTGCAATAGAAAAACTTGGTTGGAATATGGATGATGTTTGTCTTGTTTCGGGTATAGGTTGTAGTGGTAGAATGAGTTCTTATGTAAATTGCAATACAGTTCATACTACTCATGGTAGAGCAATAGCTTATGCAACAGGTATTAAATTAGCCAATCCTAGCAAACATGTTATTGTAGTAAGCGGAGATGGCGATACTTTGGCAATTGGTGGAAATCATACCATACATGGTTGTCGTAGAAATATTGATTTAACCCACATTGTGATCAATAACTTTATCTATGGACTTACGAATTCTCAAACAAGTCCAACTACTCCAAAAGGTTTTTATACAGTAACAGCTCAATTTGGAAATATTGACCCTAATTTTGATGCGTGTGAATTAACTAAAGCTGCAGGAGCTTCTTTTGTGGCAAGGGGCAATGTGATTGAAGCTAATAAGCTTGAAAATTTAATTTACAAAGCTTTAGCACATAAAGGTTATAGTTTTGTAGATGTTTTTTCAAATTGTCATATCAATCTAGGCAGAAAAAACAAAATGGGTGAAGCTGTGGCTATGCTTGATTGGATTAAAAACCGTGTTGTAGATAAAGCTAAATTTGAAAGCATGGATTTTGAAGAAAGAAAAGATAAATTTCCAACAGGAATTTTACATGAGGATAATTCTCAGCCAGAATATTGCCATGCTTATGAAGAAGTGCGTCGTGCTGCTAAGGAAAAAAGAATGGTGGATTTAGGAGCTTTAAAATGAAATATCAATTAAGATTTGGCGGTGAAGGTGGACAAGGTGTTATCACCGCAGGAGAAATTTTGGCAGAAGCAGCTATTAAAGAAGGTCGCCAAGCTTTTAAGGCTTCTACTTACACTTCGCAAGTGCGTGGCGGTCCTACTAAGGTAGATATTATCATTGATGATAAAGAAATTTTATTTCCTTATGCTGTAGAAGGAGAGATAGATTTTATGCTTTCAACCGCAGATAAGGGTTATAAAGGTTTTCGTGGGGGTGTAAAAGAAGGAGGCATTATAGTTGTAGAGCCAAATTTAGTACATCCTGAAAGTGAAGATTATAAAAAATGGCAAATTTTTGAAATTCCTATTATTACCATAGCTAAAGATGAGGTAGGAAATGTGGCTACTCAATCAGTTGTAGCACTTGCAATTGCTGCTTATATGAGCAAATGTATAGATTTAGATGTTTTAAAAGAAACTATGCTTCATATGGTTCCTGCAAAAACTCGTGACGCAAATGCTAAAGCTTTTGATCTGGGTGTAAAATACGCTACTCAAGCAAAACCACATTCATAATAAATTCCGCACTATGCGGAATTTAACTTCTAAAATTTTATATATTGCAAATAAAATTTAAATTTTAATTATTTTAATTTAGCTACTTTTAACGATTAAAATTTTATAATCAAAAACTTATATTTTCAAGGAAAATTAATGGATTTTTTTGATGAAATGTTTAATAAAACTCCAAAAGAAAAATTTATAGAAATTATACAAAATGGAAATTTAGGAGCCTTAGAAAAAGTTTTTGAGGAATTTTTTGCTGATCATATTGCCATGATAGAACTTTTAGAAAAACAAGGTTTAACAGAAATGGATGTAAAAAATTTCATATTAGAAAATGGTGATTTCATAGAAGAAAGACAAAATGATATTTATATAGAATTAGGCGCAAAAATTTTAGGACACGAAGGCTAAAATTGTTTAAAATAAGCCCCTATCTAATTTGTATTTTTTTTATTTTTGGTAATGTTTTAGCATCTGAACCAACTTTTGATTATACTTATAAATTTATACTTAAAAAAGATGAGAGAGCTAGTGTGCAGATTAAAGAAATAGGCTATGAAGATAAGGTGCAAAATTTTGATTTTTATTGGACTTTGTTTGATAATACTAATATCATCGTACATTCGAAATTTCGCAAATATCCGCGTCAATTTGTGATGAGTTTAAGAAGAAATTTAGATTGGGTAACTCAAACTTTAATACCTGATTATACCAATCCACATATTGATAGAGCAAGACTGATTTTAGAATTTAGTGGTTATAATAAAGGTTTGGCAACTTTTACAGTTTATATAGAAGATAAGGAATCTCGTTTAATGGTAGAATTTTTAGATCCGAGAAAAAAAGCTTTACAAAATCCACCGCAAAACAATCAGGTTGTTCCTATGATTAATTTTAACAAACCTCAGGTAAAACCATTAACAAACAAAGAAAATAATAATAGCAATTAACAAGGAAAAGATAGTGCAAAAAATAGATGAATTAATAAAACAGTTTTTACAAGAGCTTGACTATGAACCTATTTTAAATATGCTTTCAAATGTAAAATCAGGAAAGAAGTTACGTTCTAAATTATTATTAGCTATCGCAGATGAGAGTGAGATTGCTTTTAAAATTTGTGCAACTATAGAATTGATACATCTTGCTAGTTTGTTACATGATGATATTATCGATGAGAGTGAATTAAGGCGTGGAGCAAGATCTGTCAATGCTGAATTTGGTACAAAAAATGCTCTTATGTTGGGTGATATTTTGTATTCAAAAGCCTTTTATGAATTGAGCAAAATGGATGCTAGATTTGCAAGTATTATTTCAGATGCTGTTGTAAAGCTTGCTATAGGTGAACTTATGGATGTTGATTTGGGAGAGAAATTTAATATCAATAAAGAAGCTTATTTGAAAATGATTTATAATAAAACAGCTGTTTTGATCGAAGCAAGTGCGAGATGCGGAGCTATTTTGGCTGGATTATATGAAAAAGATTTTGCAGAATATGGAAAAAATTTAGGACTCGCTTTTCAGATGATTGATGATATTTTAGATATTAAGAGTGATGAAAAAATTCTTGGAAAACCTGCTATGAATGATTTTAAAGAGGGTAAGACTACCTTACCTTATATTTATCTTTATGAAAATTTACAAGAACAAGATAGGATATATTTGCAGACTTTATTTAAAAAAGATTTAAATGAAAATGAAAAAGAGTGGCTAAAAACTAAATTTGAAGAACAAAAAGCTTTGGAAAAAGCTATTTTAGAAGCTAAAACTTATGCAAAAAAGGCTAGCAAAGCGATTGAAAAATATGATAATAACAAGCTTAATGATATTATTAAAGCTATGATAGATAGGGAATTTTAATGTATTATTGTATATCTTTTACTCATAAAAATACAGATATTGCCTTAAGGGAAAAATTAAGCTTTTCCAATGAAGCTAAAAAAAGTGAGTTTTTAAAAATTATCAGTACTCATAAAAATATTGAAGAATGTTTGGTTATAAGTACTTGCAATCGTGTTGAAATTGTTGCTTTTGTAAAAATGGCCTGTGCGGAGTTTATTGTTAAATCTTTGGCTTTGCTTTGTGATGTGGATAAAGATATTTTACTTGAAAAAGCTGATATTTTTGAAGATAGTGGAGCAATCCACCATCTTTTTTCTGTAGCAAGTTCTTTAGATAGTTTGGTGATTGGAGAAACTCAGATAGCAGGGCAATTAAAAGATGCTTTTGCTTTTGCTGTAAAAAATAATTTTTGCGGAGTGCACCTTTCACGAGCAGTGCATAGTGCTTTTAAATGTGCTGCTAAGGTACGTAATGAAACTCAAATTTCTAAAAATCCTATTTCTGTAGCTAGCGTTGCTGTAGCAAAAGCAAAAGAACTTGCAGATTTAACGCAAAAAAAAGCTGTTGTTATTGGAGCTGGAGAGATGGGGGAACTTGCGGCAAAACATTTAATTGCTGCAAGTGCTAAAGTGATTATTTTAAATCGTGATTTACAAAAAGCCAAAGATTTGTGCGAGAGACTTGGTGTTTTAAGCGAATATGATAGTTTAGAAAATTTAAAAAAATATTTAAATCAATACGAGTTTTTTTTCTCAGCTACCAATGCACCAAATGCTATTATTACAAATTCTTTAATAGAAGAACTTCCTTACAAAAGGTATTTTTTTGATATTGCAGTTCCAAGGGATATTGATATCAATGAAAATGAAAATATATCTGTTTTTGCTGTAGATGATCTTGAGATTGTAGTTCAAAAAAATTTAGCACTAAGAGAACAAGAAGCTCGCATGGCTTATGGGATAATAGGTCGTGAAACAAGTGAATTTTTTAGGTATTTAAACGATTTGGCTTTGATGCCTATTATCAAAGCTATGCGCTTGCAAGCTAAAGAATATGCAGATAAACAACTTGAAATTGCGTTAAAAAAAGGATATTTGAAAAAATCCGATAAAGAAGAGGCTAGAAAGTTGATTCATCAAGTTTTTAAGGCTTTTTTACACACGCCTACTGTAAATTTGAAACATTTACAAGGTAAAATGCAAAGTGATACAGTGATTAATGCTATGCGTTATGTTTTTGATTTACAAAATAATCTTGAAGGTTTAAATCAATATAAATGTGAATTTGATATGGAGAATAATGATGAGATTTACTAAATTTTATGCACCAAGTTTAAAAGAAGCGCCAAAAGATGCGAGTTTGCCTAGTCATATTTTTTTAACGCGTGCAGGTTTTGTAGAACAAATTGGTAGCGGACTTTATAATTTCTTGCCTTTAGGAAAAAGAGTTTTGGACAAAATTAAAAATATAGTTAAAGAAGAAATGGATAAGGCTGGAGCACAAGAAGTAAATCTTAGTTTTATTACTCCTGCAAGTTTGTGGCAAGAAAGTGGGCGTTATAATGTTTTTGGAAAAGAACTTTTGCGTTTTAAAGACAGAAAAGAAAATGAATTTGTTTTAGGTCCAACACATGAAGAAGCTATGCTTTCTTTGGTAAAAAACAAAATCACAAGTTATAAACAACTTCCTTTACATTTATATCAAATCGGACTTAAATTTCGTGATGAAGCAAGGCCTAGATTTGGACTTTTAAGATGTCGTGAATTTTTGATGAAAGATGGATATAGTTTTCATGCTAATGAAGAAGATTTAGGGCGTGAGTTTGAGCTTATGTATAAAACTTATTCTCAAATTTTACAAAGAATGGGACTTGATTTTAGAGCAGTTGAAGCTGATAGTGGGGCTATTGGTGGAAGCGGTTCTAAGGAATTTATGGTTTTGGCAAAAAATGGGGAAGATGATATTTTAATTTGTGAAAATTGTGATTATGCGGCTAATGTTGAAGCTGCAAAAAGAGCTAAAAAAATTTGTCAAGATGAGCGTCCTGAAGCAAATTATGCAAGTAAATTTCACACTCCAAATATTAAAACTATAGATTCTTTAGCGCAATTTTTTAAAATTAATGCTTTTTATACGATTAAAGCAGTGGTAAAAAAAGCTATTTATGAAAATGAAAGCAAATTAGTTGTGTTTTTTATAAGAGGAAGTGATGATTTACAAGAAATCAAGGCTCAAAATGCTTGCAATGCCCTTGAACTAGTCGATGCAAGCGAAGAAGAATTGGAAAAAGCTGGTTTAGTAGCTGGTTTTATAGGTTTTGTGGGATTAAAAGATATAGATTTTTATATAGATTTTGAGCTTGAAAACGAAAAACAAATGATTATGGGTGCGAATGAAAAAGATTATCATTTAATCGGCATTGATGTTGTAAATTTAAACAAAGATCGTTTTAAAGATTTGATTGAAGTTAAAGAAGGGGATTGCTGTGCTAAATGTGGAGCAAAATTAAAACAAAGCAAAGGTATAGAAGTAGGGCATATTTTTAAACTAGGACAAAAATATTCCAAAGCGATGAATGCAAATTTCTTAGATGAAAATGGCAAAAGTCAGCCTTTTTACATGGGATGTTATGGCATAGGTGTTTCACGCTTGTTGGCTGTAGCTATTGAAGCAAGTCATGATGAAAAAGGATGTATTTGGAATAAAACTTTAGCTCCTTTTGTGCTTGAAATTATTGTTTCAAATCTCAAAGATGAAAAGGCTTTAGAATTTGCCAATAAGCTTTATGAGGATTTAACCAATCTTGGATTAGAGGTATTGCTTGATGATAGAAATGAGCGTTTTGGGGTTAAAATGAATGATTTTGAACTTATGGGCTTTCCTTATGCGTTAGTTGTTGGTAAAGGATTAGAAAAGAATGAAATAGAGCTTATCCAAAGAGAAGGTTTGATAAAAGAACTTATAAAAACTGATGAACTTATGGAAATTCTTAAAAAGAAAGTGTTATGAATTATAAATTAAGTTTAAGTCCTTTGTTTGTACTTGAAATTATTGCAAGTGTGCTTTTTATAGTTTTTTTTGGTTTTGGTAATTTTTTGTTTTTCATACTTTTGAGTATGATTTTTGGGGTGGTTTTATTGGGTGTTTTTTGGAAAAATATGCTTGAATTTCAAATGGGTGGCTTAAAGGATATGTTAACACAATTTTCTTTTGTTATCGCAGGATTTTTGCTTGTTGTTCCAGGGATTATTACAAGTGTTTTTGGAATTTTTGTATTTTTCTTTGGTATTGCTTTGAAATTAATAACTAAATCAAAATATCAATACGCTAAGCAAGAGTATCAAAATTCTAATGAAGAAATCATTGATGTTGAAATTATAGAGGATAGAAAATGAAGCTTATTATCGCAACAAGAAAAAGTCAATTAGCCCTTTGGCAAAGTGAGCATGTAGCCCAAATTTTAAAAAATACACATCAAATTGAAGTGCTTTTAGAAGGTTTTAAAACAAAAGGTGATGTTTTGCTGGATTCTCCTTTGGCAAAAATTGGCGGTAAGGGACTTTTTACAAAAGAACTTGAAGAAAGTATGTTAAGAAAAGAAGCGCATTTGGCGGTGCATAGTTTAAAAGATGTGCCTAGTTTTTTTCCTAAAGGTTTAGTTTTGGCAGCGGTAAGTAAAAGAGAGCAAAGCAATGATGCCATGCTAAGTCAAAATTATAAAGATTTTCTTTCTTTACCAAAAGGTGCAAAAATAGGCACTACTAGTCTTAGACGCAAGATGCAGATTTTATTACTAAGACCTGATTTAGAGATTATTTCTTTGCGTGGCAATGTTAATTCTCGTATAGAGAAATTAAAAAATAATGATTTTGATGCGATCATTTTAGCTATGGCGGGAATTAAACGTTTAAACTTAGATAAGCAAGTGAATTTTGTTTATGAATTTAGCAAGGATGAGCTTATTCCCTCGGCTTCTCAAGGAGCTTTAGGTATAGAAAGCATAAATGATGAAAAAATTTTAGAACTTTTAAAATGTTTAAATGATGAAAATGCTTTGATTGAAACAAGCATTGAAAGAGAATTTATTGCTACTTTAGAAGGGGGTTGTCAAGTTCCTATAGGTATTAACGCAGAGCTTTTAGGAGATGAAATTTGTGTGCGTGCAGTGCTTGGACTTCCTGATGGAAGTGAAATTTTAAAAGATAAAAGAATGATTAAAAAGAATGATTTTAAAGGTTTTGGGGAGAGTTTGGCTAAGGAGTTTATTGCTAAAGGTGCTAAAGAACTTTTAAAAAAAGCTGAGAGCATGCTATGAAAGAATTTATTCAAATTTTAAAAGAAAATGATCTTTTAAGGGTAATTGAAGAGCCTGTAGATGTAGATCTTGAAATCGCTCATTTAGCTTATATAGAAGCTAAAAAAGGAGAAAAAGGTAAGGCTTTATTGTTTAAAAATCCTATAGATAAAAAATTAAATAAACAATATAAATTTCCTGTTTTGATGAATACTTTTTGCAATGAAAAGGCTTTAAATTTAGCTTTTGGGCGTGATTATGAAGAGGTGGCTGAAGAAATTTCAAAACTCACCAAGCTTCATATTCCTACGAGTTTTAAAGCAAAAATGGATTTTTTTATGAATTTGTTAAGTTTTAAAAATGTTCCTCCTAAAAGACTGAAAAAAAATAAAGCCTTGTATGATTATGAAATTTTAAACTCACTTGAAGAACTTCCTATACTAAAAACTTGGGAAGATGATGCGGGTAAATTTATCACCATGGGGCAAGTTTATACACAAAATTTAGATAAAAGTCAAAATAATCTTGGAATGTATCGTTTGCAAATGAGTGATAAAAATGAACTTTTAATGCATTGGCAAATTCATAAAGATGGAGCAAATTTTTATCACGAATATAAAAATGCTGGTTTTAAAAAAATGCCTGTAAGTATAGCTATAGGCGGAGATCCGCTTTATATTTGGTGTTCTCAAGCACCTTTACCTAAAGGAATTTTTGAACTTTTGCTTTATGGTTTTATTAAAAAAACTCCTGCAAAACTTACCCCTTGTGAAAATGGTATTTTTGTACCTTATGATAGTGATGTGGTTATTGAAGGTTATGTGGATTTAGAAGAGTTTAAAATCGAAGGTCCTTTTGGAGATCATACGGGTTTTTACACTCCTGCTGAACTTTTTCCTGTGATGAAAATAGAAAAAATTTATGCTAAAAAAGATGCGATCTATCAAGCAACGGTTGTAGGAAAGCCTCCTTTAGAAGATAAGATCATGGGGCTTGGTACCGAAAGACTTTTTTTACCTCTGCTTCAAACTTCAGTGCCTGATTTAATTGATTATAATATGCCTGAAAATGGAGTTTTTCATAATCTTATCTTGGCAAAAATTGATGCAAAATATCCAGCTCATGCACAACAAATCATGCATGCATTTTGGGGAGTGGGGCAAATGAGTTTTGTTAAACATGCGATTTTTGTAGATAAAAATGCACCTTCTTTGAAAGATTATGATGCTTTAATTCCTTATATCTTAAATCGTTTTGATACAAAGAAAATTTTAATTTCAGAAGGAATTTGCGATCAATTAGATCATGCTTCGCCTAATGCTTGTTTTGGGGGTAAAGCAGGACTTGATGCTTGTAAGGAAACACAAGTAGAAGAGCTTGAAATTTTAGAAGATGAAAAATTGTTAGAACTTTTTAAAACCAAGGTAGAGCTTTTAAATTTAAAGCAATTTTATAAAGAAAGCAAAAGTCCTATAGTTTGCATTTTGCTTGATAAAAAAGAAAAAATCGAACAAAGTTTTAATAAACTTTTAGAATTTAAAAAACATTTTAGGATTTTAGTATTTTTGGATACCGAAAATAAGCTTGAAAACCCTTATATGCTTGTTTGGCGTGTGGTAAATAATATAGATGCTAAAAGAGATATTTTTATCAAAGAAGAAAGACTTGGAGTGGATGCAAGTGCTAAGGGTGAAGCCGAGGGTTATTTAAGAACTTGGCCTAAGCAAACAGATTGCACTAAAAGCGTGATAGAAGATTTAATCTTGCGTAATATTTTAGAAAATAATCCAGATCTTTTTAATAAATTTGAAATTTTTTAAGATAGTTGAGATTTTTTTAAAATTTTGGTACAGTTTTTGCTTATTGTTTTTTTATATTGAAAAATAAAATTTTTCTTTACTAAGTGTTCATAAATTTATAAATTTGTCGATATAAGCTTGTAACTAGCAATAAGAAATTTTAAAAAGGATTTTAAAATGGAAATATCGAAGGCAAATGGGCAAATGGATACAGCTTTGGCAAACATTAGCCAAAGAACAAGTGAGACACAGGCTAGTTCAAACATTCAAACCGATAGAAGTCAAAGCCAAGGAGGCGATGATGGACAACAAGGTGTGAGTGAAAAGTTAGCTAATATTACAAAAAAGTTAAATGAGCAAATGGATTCTTTAGATACTAATGTTCGTTTTGGTTATAGCGATAAAATTAATTCTATGTATATTAGCGTGACTGAAAAAAGTACTGGAAGGGAAATTCGTCAAATCCCTAGTGAAGAAGCTATGAGATTAGCTGAGTATTTTAGGGATGTGATAGGAATGATATTTGATAAGGAGAGTTAAAAATGGCATTTGGTAGTTTATCTAGTTTAGGATTTGGTTCTGGAGTTTTAACTCAAGATACTTTAGATAAGTTGAAAGAAGCTGAACAAAAAGCTCGCATTGATCCTTATACTAAAAAAATCGAAGAAAATACAACTAAACAAAAAGATTTAACTGAAATAAAAACAAAATTGCTTACGTTTCAAACCGCAGTTTCTTCTTTAGCAGATGCAACAGCTTTTGCAAAAAGAAAAGTAAGTGCTAGTGTTACCACTAATCCTCCAGCAAGCCTAACAGCTAGCAGTGGGGTATCTTTACAAAGCATGAAAATAAATGTTAAGCAACTTGCTCAAAAAGATGTTTATCAAAGCAAAGGTTTAGCAAATGATGGTGGGTATGTTGATCCTAATTTAGGGGATAAACAAGCTTCTTTTACACTTATTCAAAATGGAAAACAATATACTGTTACCTATGATAAAAACACAACCTATAGAGATTTAGCTGATAAAATTAATGAAGCTACAGGTGGTGAGATCGTTGCAAAGATTGTAAATACAGGTGAAAAAGATGCTCCTTATCGTTTAACTTTAACCAGCAAGGAAACCGGAGAAGATAATGCTATCGGGTTTTTTGATGGATATAAAGATGATAAAGGAAGATATGTAGTTGATAAAAATGCTTCAAAGCTTTTTTCAAATCTTGGTTGGGAATTAGATAAACCTTTATCAGATACTGCAGGAAGAGAAGGAAGTGTCGATGGTGATTATATTCTTACTCTTGATTCAGAAACTTTTAAGGGTTATGGGATAAAAGATAATGAAGAAAGTCCTTTACATATACAAAAAGCTCAAAATGCTGAATTTACCCTTGATGGGGTTAAGATGATACGCCAAAGTAATACTGTGACAGATCTTGGTGTTGGACTTACTTTAACCTTGAATAAAACTGGAGAAATTGATTTTGATGTTCAGCAAGATAATGAAGCTGTAACTAAGGCTATGCAAGAATTAGTAGATGCTTATAATGACTTAGTAACCAATCTTAATGCTGCTACTGATTATAATTCTGAAACAGGAACTAAAGGAACTTTACAAGGTGTAACTGAAGTAAATTCTATACGCTCTAGTATACTTTCTGCTTTGTTTGATTCTCAATCAGTTAGTGGAACTGTAATTGATGATAATGGCAACAAAGTTAATGCTACAGTTATGCTTTCTATGCAAGATTTTGGTTTAACTTTGAATGATGCTGGGACTTTAAGTTTTGATTCTTCTAAATTTGAAAGCAAGGTAAAAGAAAATCCTGATTTTGCGGAAAGTTTTTTTGCAGGTATCACCCAATATCAAGATATTTCTCATACTGGAGACTTGATTGAAAAAGATAGTTTAAAAGATTATTTAACTCCTAAAGAAGAAACTAGTGATAGTGTTGAAACAAGAAGTGAAGATGAAAAAAATAAAGGAATTACATTTAAGCCAGGTGATTTTAAGATAGTTTATAATGGTCAAACCTATGATATATCAAAGACTACTAGTGGTGAAAATTTTGTACTTACTGGCTCAACCGAAGAAGAAATGCTTAAAAATTTGGCTACTCATATCAATAGTCTTGGTATAGATGGTTTAAAGGTTAAAGTTGAAGAATATAATAAAAATAACGAAAAAGGTTTTAAACTTAAATTTAGTGGCGATGGAAGTTCTGATTTTTCGATTAAAGGAGATGCTAAAAAATTAAAATTATTTGGTTTAAGTGAAACCACTATAGCTGCAAAACCTATAGAAGGTAAAGGTATCTTTGCTCAACTTAAATCAACACTTCAAGGGATGACAGGAACAAATGGTTCATTAACTAAATATGATGAGAGTTTAACTAATGATACTAAATCTTTAAATGAATCAAAAAAATCAGCTCAAGATATGATCGATGCAAGATATGATACAATGGCAAATCAGTGGTTGCAATATGAAAGTATTTTAAATAAACTTAATCAGCAGTTGACCACAGTTACAAATATGATTAATGCTGCAAATAATTCAAATAATTAAGGAAAATATCGATGCAAAATAGTTTGGCTTATAATGCTTATTCCCAAAATCAAGTAGGGATAGAATCTTCTCAAAAATTGATCGAAATGCTCTATGAGGGCATTTTGCGTTTTTGTGCTAGAGCTAAAGTAGCTATTAGAAATGAAGATATAGAGCAAAGAGTTTATTTTGTTAAAAGAACTACAGCTATTTTTATAGAATTAATCAATACTTTAGATTATGAAAAAGGTGGAGAAGTGGCGCATTATTTAAGTGGCCTTTATACTAGAGAAATTCAACTTCTATCTTTGGCAAATTTAGAAAATAACGAAGAAAGAATTAATGAAGTTATAAATGTAACCAAAGGTTTACTAGAGGCTTGGAGAGAAGTGCATAGTAATGAAACAATGGCTCAATGATTTTAAACTCGCATTAATTCAAGAAGATGTTAACAAACTTAAAAATTTACTTGATGAACTTGATATGAAAGCTTTTGTTAAAAATTTAGCCAAAAAATCGTCTTCAGAAGATTTTTTAAAAGAAAATGCAAATGATGTATTTTATCAAGTTCAAGCTCTTTTGCAAGAAGCTGTTACACTAATCGAACAAAAGAAAAAAACAAAGGCTGTTGAAATTCAAAAATTTCAAAAAGCTTTGACCTATGTTAGATCTTAAAAAGCATAGCGATAAGCCGAGTTCTGTCTTGAATGCTCATTTATCTAGTTTTGTTTTTGCAAACAAAATCAAGCGAAGGGTTAAAACAAAGACGCTAACCATCCCTTCTTGCTGCACATTGGGTTTACATAGCCGAAATTGTTACCAAAATCGCTGGTGGGCTTTTACCCCGCCGTTTCACCTTTTCCACTTGTGTGGTAGTTTTCTTTCTGTTGCACTATCCCTTAGGTTGCCCTAGCCATCTGTTAGATGGAATGCTTGTCTTTAGCAGCTCGGACTTTCCTCTTCTAAAAAGAAGCGAGCATTTACTATGCTTTAAATTTAAATTTTAGCGTAATTTTACTTATTTTTTCATCAAATAAAATAATTTTATTGCGATATCAATCAAAATTTGATAAAATTATTTTTTATTTTTTAACAAAGGAAATTTATGGCATCTTATTCAATGGGTGATTTAAAAAAGGGACTTAAAATAGAAATTGATGGAATTCCTTTTAAAATAGTTGAGTATCAGCATGTAAAACCAGGTAAAGGCCCTGCTTTTGTGCGTATTAAAATCAAATCTTTTATTGATGGTAAAGTGCTTGAAAAAACTTTCCATGCAGGCGATAAATGCGAAGCTCCAAATCTAGAAGATAAAACCATGCAGTATCTTTATGATGATGGTGAAAATTGCCAGTTTATGGATACACAAACGTATGAGCAAGTAGCTATAAGTGATGATGATGTGGGTGAGGCAAAAAAATGGATGCTTGATGGTATGATGGTAGATGTGCTTTTCCACAATGGTAAAGCTATCGGCGTAGAAGTTCCACAAGTTGTTGAACTCAAAATCATCGAAACGGCTCCAAATTTCAAAGGTGATACTCAAGGATCAAATAAAAAACCAGCTACATTAGAAACAGGTGCGGTAGTGCAAATTCCTTTTCATGTATTAGAAGGTGAAGTTATACGTGTTGATACTGTGCGTGGTGAGTATATAGAAAGAGCGAACAAATAATACAAAAAAAAGCTTTTGGACTATTCCAAGGCTTTTTTAAATTTATATAAAATTTATTTTGTTACTTAATTTCTCATTCTATTCTTAAAAATATTTTTTTAAACTTTTCTTCAATTTAAAATTTCTATAATATTCCTAATTTATATTGTGGAGATGGTTGATGGAATGGTTACTTCTTGCTTCTATACCTTTGATTGTTTTAGGTTTTGCTTTAAAGATTAATCCTTTTTTAGTGGTAACTTCAGTTGGAATTTATGCTGGACTTGTTTCAGGTTTTGATTTTGTTAAGGTTGTTAGTGATATAGGAAAATCTTTTGTAGATAATCGCTATGTTGCTATAATTTGGCTTATTTTACCTTTACTTGCTGTTTTGGAACGCAAAGGCTTAAGAGAGCAGGCTAAAAATTTAATATCCAAAATAAAAGTTGCCAGTACAGGACGAATTTTAATGTGTTATTTTGTTTTTAGACAAGTTACTGCAGCTTTAGGGCTTTTATCTTTAGGCGGACATGCACAGATGATAAGACCTTTAATAGCCCCTATGGCAGAAGCTGCAGCTAAGCTTAAATTTAAAAACTTAACACATAAAGATAGTCAAAAAATCAAAGCTTTTTCTGCGGGAACGGATAATGTTGCTGTATTTTTTGGAGAGGATATTTTTATAGCCGTGCATTCTATTTTATTTATTAAAGCTTTTTATGAGAGCAATGGTATTATTGTTGAGCCATTGCATTTATCAGTTTGGGCTATACCAACTGGAATTTTGGCTTTAATTATCCATTGTTCTAGACTTTATTTATTTGATAAAAGATTAGAAAAAACTTATAAAGGGTTGAGTGATGATAAGTCTTGATTTACTTTATTATATTGTAGGAATTTTATTTTTAATTTTTGGAATTTTAAGTTTTTCTAATCAAGCTAAAGATATAAAATCAAGAATAAGCGGCGGGGTATTTTGGATAAGTTATAGTTTTACTTTTTT
The DNA here is from genome assembly GCF_004378925.1 of Campylobacter sp. CH186. Lineage (NCBI taxonomy): Bacteria > Pseudomonadati > Campylobacterota > Epsilonproteobacteria > Campylobacterales > Campylobacteraceae > Campylobacter > Campylobacter sp. CH186. The sequence continues at coordinate 48,642 of NZ_RYYB01000008.1, forward strand.
GCTAGCAGGAGTTTTGCCTCATTTTGTGATGGGTTGTATAGTGATTTTACTAGCACTTATAGCAGGGTTTAATTTATTAAAACCAGCAAAGATTGAAGTTAGCAAAGAAGAAAAAGAATACGAGATAAAACATGCAAATATTTATAAAAATAAACTTTTTATTCCTGCTTTAATGGTTCCTTTGATTACACTTATTGGGACTTTTTTATTTCCCCATTTGAGTTTTTTTGAAAATAAAAATGCTACATTGATGGCTTTGATTATAGGTATAATTATTTCTTCAGTGGTTGCTTGTTTTATGTTTAAGGCTTCTCCTAAAAGAGCCGTTAAAGATGCAGCACATACTATGGATCACATTAGTTGGGCGGCGCTTTTACCGCAAATTTTGGCTACACTTGGGGTAGTTTTTGTTTCTACAGGAATGGGCGATCAAGTATCTAAACTTTTATCTAGTTATATTAGTTTAGATAATGCTTTTATTGCAGTAGCTGTGTATTGTATCGCTATGGCGATTTTTACTATAGTAATGGGCAATGCTTTTGCAGCTTTTCCTGTGATTACTGCTGCCATTGCTTTGCCGGTTTTAATCATACAAATGTATGCAAATCCTGCTATTATAGGTGCAATTGGAATGCTTAGTGGATTTTGCGGAACTTTAATGACGCCTATGGCTGCAAATTTTAATATAGTTCCTGCAGCACTTTTAAATTTAGATGATAAAAATGGCGTAATTAAAGCCCAGTTTATGTCAGGACTTGTTTTGCTTGTAGCTAATATCTTTTTAATGTATTTTTTAGCTTTTAGATTTTAAGGAGAAACAATGGAAAAATTTATAAAACAATTTAGCTTTATTGCGCTAGAAAATATTTTTAGAGAATTACCAAATAAAATTACACATTCTTTTAATGATATCAATGATATTAAACCACCAAAACTTATGTATCCTATATTTTATGGTTCTTATGATTGGCATTCTAGTGTGCATTCTCACTGGCTTTTGGTGAAAATTTTAAAAGATTTTTCTCATTTTGCTCCAAAGGATGAAATCATCAAAGCCCTAGATTCTCAATTTACCAAAGAAAAAGCAGAAGGAGAGCTTAAGTATCTTCAAAACCCTGCGCACAAAGGTTTTGAAAGACCTTATGGATGGGGATGGTTTTTAAAACTGGCTTTGGAGATAAATTTACTTACTAAGGAAAATGACAAAGCTGAAATTTGGGCTAAAAATTTAGAAGGTATAGCTGATTTTTTTGTTAAAGAATTTAAGGAGTTTTTGCCTAAGATGGATTATCCTATACGAGTTGGAACTCATTTTAATAGCTCTTTTGCTTTGTATTTTGCTTTAGAATATGCAAGATTTAAAAAAGATCAAGAATTGGAGTATTGCATCATCCAAAGTGCTAAAAAGTGGTTTTTAAATGATAAAAATATGCAAGCTTTAGAGCCTTGTGGAGATGAGTTTTTATCTCCTGTTTTGATGGAAGCGGTGCTTTTAAGTGCTGTTTTACCTAAAAATGATTTTGTAAAATTTTTTAAAGCATATTTGCCAAATTTAGAAACAAAAGAACCTGCAACTTTATTTACCCCTGTGAGTGTGAGTGATAGGAGCGATGGTAAAATAGCACATCTAGATGGGCTGAATTTAAGTCGTGCTTGGTGTTTTAAAATACTTTCAAATTTTTGCGATGAAAATTTAAAAATTCTTTTAAGAAACAATGCTACAGAGCATTTTGATAAAGCCATAGCTCATATAGAAGATGATTATCTTGGGTCGCATTGGCTAGGAAGCTTTGCTTTGCTTGCTATGGATGTGGATATTTTATAAAAATTTCATAAGATGAGTAAATTTGTTACTAAATAGATATTTTTTAAATTTTAGATTTTGTTTTTATGCTTTGAAAAATATATTTTTGATATCATAAGCCCTATAATATTTTAAAGGATGATAATGGTTTTTTTAATCATCTCTAGTATTATAGTAGCCATCATTTTAGGCTATATTACTAGACATAATGTTGGAATTTTTGCTATGATTTTTGCTTATGTTATAGGAGCTTTTTTTATGGATTTGGCTCCTAAAAAAATCATAGCTTTTTGGCCTATTTCTATATTTTTTGTTATTTTTGCTGTTTCATTGTTTTATAATTTTGCAACCGTAAATGGAACTCTTGAAAAATTAGCTGGACATTTGATGTATCGTTTTGCTAATCATCCTTATTTGCTTCCTTTTGTTATTTTTGTGGTTAGTGCTATTATAGCTGCTTTAGGAGCGGGTTTTTATACGGTTTTGGCTTTTATGGCACCACTTACTTTTTTACTTTGCGATAAAATCGGTTTAAGTAAAATTGCTGGAGCTATGGCTATAAACTATGGTGCTTTGGGAGGAGCAAATTTTATGACTTCTCAAAGTGGGATTATTTTTCGAGGATTGATGGAAAATTCAGGTATTGAAGCAAATGAAGCTTTTGTAAATTCTAGTATTATTTTTGCTTTTACTATAATTTTGCCTATTATAGTATTATCTTTTTTTGTGTTTAATGCTTTTAAAAATAAGATGCAAATCAGTGTTATTTCAAAACCTGATCCATTTGATTATAAACAAAAAACTACTTTAATTCTCATGTTTATGATGATTATTGTTGTTTTAATCTTTCCTGTGTTAAATATTATTTTTCCACATAATGAGACAATTAGTTATTTTAATAAAAAAATAGATATAGCCATGATAGCCATGATTTTTGTTGCCATTGCTTTATTTTTAAAATTAGCCGATGAGAAACAAGTTGTTGCTTTAATTCCTTGGGGAACCTTGATAATGATTTGTGGAGTAGGGATGTTAATTAGTATAGCGGTTGAAGCGGGGGCTATAAAATTATTTTCAGATCTTGTAGAAAATGAGATCAATGTGATTTTTATTCCGTTAATAATGTGTGCTATTGCAGCTTTTATGTCGCTTTTTTCAAGTACTTTGGGTGTGGTTACTCCAGCGCTTTTTCCTATAGTTCCAAGCATTGCTGCAAGCAGTGGATTAAGCGAGGCATTGCTTTTTTCTTGTATTGTTATAGGGGCTCAAGCTTCTGCTATTTCTCCTTTTTCTTCTGGAGGAAGTTTAATTTTAGGATCTTGTCCTGATAAATATAAGGAAAAATTATTTAAAGATTTGCTTATTAAAGCTGTGCCTATAGGATTTATGGCGGCGATTTTAGCCACTATTATAATGAGTTTTATTTTATAAGGATAATTTAGTGAAGATTGATACTCATGCACATATATTTTTGAAAAAGTTAAATACGGTTGCAAATGCAAGATATAAACCTGATTATGACGCTAGTTTTAAAGATTATAAAGCAAATTTAGATCATTATGATTTTGATAAAGGGGTTTTAGTTCAGCCAAGTTTTTTAGGTGTTGATAATGAATTTTTGCTTCAGAGTATCGAAAAAGATGAAAATATAAAAGCTATAGTTGTGGTTGATGAAGGTATTAAATTTGATGAGCTTAAAAAACTAAAACAAAGAAAAGCTTGTGGAGTTAGATTAAATTTAATTGGCAAAGAATTGCCAAATTTTAAAAGTACGGTTTGGACTCAATTTTTTGAAAATTTAAGTAAGCTTAAAATGCAAATAGAAATTCAAAGAGATTTAGACAATAATCTTGTTGATATTGTTGAAAATTTAATTCCTTATGGTTGTAATATTGTTATCGATCATTTAGCAAGAGCTAATACAAACTTAACAAATTTAGAGGATCTAATTTGTTTAAAAAACTCTAGAATATTTTTTAAAATTAGCGGTTTTTATAGGGCAAAAATAGATTATGCTAATAATGAACAAGCTGTAAAATTTGCAAAGAAAATATATGAAATTTTAAAAGAACATTTTCCACTTAGCAATTTTGTTTTTGGAAGCGATTGGCCGCATACAAATTTTGAAGTAAATGTTAATTTTTCATCGGCTCTAGTAGCTTTCAATGAAGTTGTCGCATCTAAAAAAGAACAAGAGCAAATTTTGGGGGATAATGCTTGTGCTTTATTTGACTTTTAAGCTTTTTGTTTTATCCTAAAGATGTATTTTGCAATGCGTTCAAAATGTACCCTTAGATAAGGTTTATAAATTACAAAACCACCCAAAAGTCCTAAAATGCTTCCTATTACGACATCAATCAAACGAGCGAGTATCAATGTATCTGCATTTTCACTCATAAAATTAGCTGCTTCTGAAAGATAAGTAGCATAAGGAGTAAAGAAAATCATAGCTAAAGCATAGTTTCGATTGACTAAAAATTGTCCTATAAAAAACAAAGACATCATAAGTAAAACAAGCTCTATATTGTGAAATTGTTTAGATAAAAGCCACCATGCAAAACATACTCCTAAGGCCGTTCCTATGATACGTTGAATTTGTTTAATCCATATAGAGTTTAAAGTTACACCTTGCATAATAGCTGTGCAAGAAATGGCTATCCAATAACTTCTTTCAAGTTCTAAAAAAGTTCCTAAAAATATAGAAAAAGCCACAAAAGAACCCATAATCAAAGAATCCACAAAAACTGCATCAAAACCTATGTATTCTCTAGGTGGAATTTCGCCAGGTAAAGCATTTTTAAATCCATAAATCACAACGATAGAATATAACAAAGCCATTAAATTAGCCACCATTGCTCCAAGAAAAACAAGACCCACTAAAAAAATAAAATCCTTAGCTTCAAAAGGAGAATAAGCTCCTAAAACACAAGAAAATACAAAGAAGAAATATCCAGGTGCGCCAATGTTATAATATCTAATTAAAACAGAACTTCCCATGGCCACAAGTCCTATAGGGATGAAGGCAAAAACTGAAGGCAAAAAATGAGTTAAAATTCCTAAGAAAAAACTAGAAACTATGCCAAAAGAACAGCACATCACAACAGCCATTCTATGATATAAAGGAGTGTTTGGAACATATAAAAAAGATAAAGCTCCTATCATGGCAATGAGCCCATAGTTTAATTTTCCAAAAAATACACTAAACCCTAAAACTATACCCACACCCAAAGCCGCAAAAAAAGGCATTTGCCAAACTTGTTCGCTTGAATTTAGTTTAGCAATTTCTTTAAAGTGTTGCTTTAGTATTTCTAATTTATTCACTCTCGAATTTGTCCTTCCCCATTGATTATATATTTATAAGTGCAAATATCTTCAACCCCCATAGGACCTCTAGCATGCAATTTGTTAGTTGAAATTCCAACTTCTCCACCAAAGCCAAATTCTCCTCCATCACTAAAACGCGTTGAAGCATTAGCATAAATACAAGATGAGTTTATAAGGCGTTGAAATTTAGCGATATTTGAAGCATCATTTGAGATAATGCTTTCAGAATGCAAGGAGCTGTGTTTGTTGATATGCTCTATAGCTTCATCGCAATCTTTTACTAATTTTACACTTAAAGCAAAATCAAGCCATTCTGTATCAAAGGTATTTTCATTTGCTTTAAAAACTTCTAAATTTGAGTTGTTAAAATAAGCCAAAGCATTTTCATGAGCGTGAATTTTTACCTTAAATTTTTTAAATTCAGGGATTAAAAGACTTATAAAATTTTTAGCAATTTTTTCATGGATTAAAAGCGTTTCTAAAGCATTGCAAACACTTACTCTTTGACACTTTGCATTAAGGATTATTTTTAAAGCCATATCTAAGTTAGCACTTTGATCTACAAAAGCATGACACAAGCCCTTATCTTGCTTAATGAGAGGAATTTTAGTATTGTTTGCAATTTCTTGTATCATATTTGAACTACCGCGAGGTATGATCACATTGATTAAATCATCAAAAGTTAGAATTTGTTTGATCTCGTCTCTTTGAGTAAGCATGGCAAAACAATCTTGCAAACTAAATTCCTTAAGTGCTTTGCTAACAAGAGTAAATATAGCTTTGTTTGTAAATTTTGCTTCACTTCCACCTTTAAATACACAAGCATTAGAACTTTTTATCATTAAAGCTGCAATTTCAGCACTAAGACTAGGCCTTGCTTCGTAAATAACACAAATAAGTCCTAAAGGAATGCTTATTTTTTGTATGCTCAAACCCGCATAATTTTTCCAAGCTTTAGAAATTTTGCCTATAGGATCCTCGATGCAAGCGATTTTTTCTAGGCCTTCACAAAGAGTTAAAATGCGTTTTTCATCTAACAAAAGCCTATCTTTTATTGCTTCACTTTTTGTGAAATTTGCTATATCTTTTTCATTTGCTTCTAGGATAATTTTGAAATTTTCTCTTAAATTTTGAGCTAATTTTAAAATAATTTTTTCTTTATCTTTGGGTGTTAAGTTAAGTAGTTTTTGAGAATTTTTCTTAATATTTTCAAGCAAATTTCGCATTTTTAATCCTTTATTTACAAAAAACTTGATAAATTATACAAAAAAAATCAGAATTGAAAGGTAAATATAAATGAAAAAAATAGATTTAATTATAGTAGGTGCAGGTCCAACAGGCATAGGCTGTGCGGTTGAAGCCAAGCTTAAAAACAAAGAAGTTTTGATACTGGAAAAATCAAATAACATTTGCCAAACTTTAATGCAATTTTATAAAGATGGCAAGAGAGTAGATAAAGCTTATAAGGGATGCGAAGGAACTAATCATGGACATGTTCCTTTTGAAGATGGCACCAAAGAAAGCACTATAGAAACTTTTCAAAACGCATTGAAAGAGCACAATATAGAAATTGAATTTGGCTCTGAAGTTGAGAGTGTTAAAAATGAAAATGGAGTTTTTTTAGTAAGCACAGCTAAAGGTGTTTATGAGTGTAAAAACATTATCGTTGCTATAGGTAGAATGGGCAAACCTAATAAGCCTGATTACAAACTTCCTATGACTTTAACAAAAATCATTAATTTTAATGCCAATTCAGTTTTGGGAAATGAAAAAATTCTTGTTGTAGGTGGCGGAAATTCAGCAGCAGAATACGCTGTGGATTTGGCTAATTCAAATCAAGTTAGCCTTTGTTATCGTAAAAAAGAATTTACAAGATTAAATGATATCAATCTTAAAGATATTCACGAAGCTGGAAATTCGGGTAAAGTAGAGTTAAAACTAGGAATCGACATTAATGAAGTAGAAGATGATAGTGGCAAGGCTAAGGTAAATTTTACCGATGGTACAAGCGATATTTATGATAGAATCATTTATGCTATTGGTGGTTCTACTCCACTTGATTTTTTACAAAAATGCGGGATTAATGTTGATGATAAAGGTGTGCCTTTAATGGATGAAAATAAACAAAGCAATGTTAAAGGTATCTTTGTAGCAGGAGATATTGCTACTAAAAATGGAGCAAGTATAGTTACAGGGTTAAATGACGCTGTAAAAATTCTTTCCGTGCTTTAAAATTTAGCCTTTGGGCTAAATTTGACTTATTAATAAGTAAATTTTATAATTCTTATTATTTTAATTTAAATCTATGAAAATGCAAAATAAAATCAATACAAAAACAACAATAAGAACTTATCGTCTAAATTTCTATATTTTAGGACTTCAAGCACTATACTAGCGTCTTTAAAAATATTTTATTTTAATATTTTTAAAGGATTTATATGTCAAATATTTTTAGCACTTTAAGCCCTTTTAGGCTTTTTATAAAATGCGCCGTGCCAAATGCTATAAGCATGGCTTTTATTTCTTTTTATTATATAGTTGATGGAATTTTTGTTGGAAAATATCTAGGAAGTGATGCTTTAGCGGCACTAGCCTTGATTATTCCCTTTATTATGATGTCTTTTGCTTTGGCTGATATGATAGCTATAGGTTCAGCAGTGCAAATTTCTATGCATTTGGGTTTGGGCAAGAAGAATTTAGCTAGAAAGATATTTAGTTCTAGTATATTGATTATTTTTCTAATCTCTTGCTTTATTGGAATTTTGGAGTATTTTTTAGGACCTGTTTTGATTGATTGTCTAAATGTTAGTGATGAGATTAAAACTATGGCTAAAAAATGTATGTTTGTTTTTGCTTTATTTGCACCTTTTACCATGCTTTCTTTTGCCTTGGACAATTATTTAAGAATTTGTGGAAAAACAACCTATAGTATGATTATGAATATAATCATAGCTTTAAGTAATATTGTATTTGATTATCTTTTTATAGTTGTATTTGGTTGGGGCTTGTTTTCGGTAGCCCTTGCAACTTGTTTAGGAATTGTTTTAAGTGGTATTTTTGGAATTATTCCTTTTTTATTTCAAAATTTAGAGCTTAAATTCTCAAGTTTATATATAAATTTGAGAATTTTTAAAAATATTCTTTATAATGGAAGTAGCGAGTTTTTTGGCAATGTTTCGGGTTCTTTATATAGTATTTTTGCAAATTTTGTTTTATTAAAAATTTCTACCACTCAAGCCGTGGCAGCTTTTTCTATTATTTTATATATTGATAGTTTTATCATAATGCTTATTATTGCTATGGGGGATGCGATGCAACCTGCGCTTAGTTATAATTATGCTAAAAAAGATTTTTTAAGGATTAAAGCCATTATAAAAGTGGTATTTTTTGCAGGGGGAATTTTATCTTTATTTTCTATAGTGTTTATATTGATATTTGGAGAAAATTTGATAACACTTTTTGCAAAAGAAAATGATCAAGAATTTAAAACTTTTGCTTATACAGCTTTGATGCTTTTTGCTTTTAATTATCTTTTTGCATGGTTTAATATTCTAAGCGGTTCTTTTTTGACAGCTTTTAATAAGGCAAGCTTTTCTTTGGTTCTAAGTTTAACGCAAAATTTATTCATGCCTTTATTTTTTCTTTTGCTTTTATCCTGTTTTATAGGTTTAAATGGAGTATGGTTAAGTCCATTTTTTGCTGAATTTTGTGTTTTGATTTTAGCTTGGATTTTTTTTAAAAGGATTTTTAAAGATCTATCTTTATAGTGGATAGATCTTTTTTAAATTTTATCAAAGGAGCTTTTTTAGAATTTATATCCTATTCCAGTTAAAACAACTTGATAGGTTTCATCATAAAATCCTATATCGCTATTTCTTTTTTCTATACCATAATTTGCAAAACCATAAAGTCCGTTATAGCCCAAAAATTGATTTTTAACAACTTTTAGATTAAGCTTAACTATATTACCGTCTTGTTTTTTGTGGAAGATAGGATCTGTTCCTACTGCTTCATATTTGCTAAGACTTAAATTTGGGGTGAAGATATAGTCATTAGCAAAAGCTAAATTTGCTCCCATGCTTAAACCATATCTTGAGTAACTTTGAGCTTTTCCATCTGCATCATTATAATCATAACTTAGTCCTAAATTTAACAAACTGTAATTGTAATTTAATTCAAACTCGTGATAATACCCCTCTCTTTTTAAAGAGCTGTACTCAACTGCGTCTTTATCATATTTGTTTTTGCTAAATAAATATGAAGCTGTAAATTTTCCTAAATCACTTTCGTAAAGTTGAGAGATTTTAAAACCATATCTATCAACACCAGTTTCTTCTCTATTGCCTGTTTGATAAGGATTTGCATAAGCTTTTTCTCTTAAAGAAGAGATTACAGAAAAAGAAGTGCTAAAACGCTCTAAATAAGCTTTTTCGTAACCTAAAGCTATACCGCTGATATCTCTTCCATTATAGTTTTTGATAAAAACTCTATCATTGTCTATAAGGTTGCCATAGTAAAGTTCTACACCGATAAAAGGAATAAAAGAAGAGTCCGAATTATCAGCATCATAACCACCTAAGTAATCACTATCTGCTAAAGTTGAAATATTACTTTTAATATCTCTTGCACCTACACCTATGCTTAAATTTCCACTAAAACCTTCTTGAAAATCTACAGCCATAGCTGACTGGGCTAAAATGGAAGCTAAAATACATGAAAATAAATGTTTTTTCAAGCGTTCTCCTAATAAAATAAATGTTATGATGATAATTGTAACTAACATTACTTTAAATATTTATAAAAAATTAAAGTTTATAATTTTAAGTTTTTTTAGATAAAATTTTTAAAACTATTTATAAGGAAATTTAGTGCAACAAGAATATTATGACTTGGATTTAGAACGAGCTATTTTAAGCAGTTGTATCATGAGTGAAGAAGCTTACGCTAGTATAGCAGGCGATATTAGCCCAAAAGATTTTAGTCTTAAAGCTCATGAAGATATTTTTAAAGCAATTATAGCTTGTAGCAACAACAAAGAGCCTATTTCTATAAGTTTTTTAAAAAAACATAAAAAAATAGATGAAGAGATTTTAGCAGAAATTCTTGCTACTCCTTCTATGATAGATTTGTCTGCTTATGTAAATGAACTTCGTGAAAAGTCCGTAAAAAGACAACTTTTGAGTTTTGCACATCTTTTACCAACTCGTATCAATGAAGATCGTGCCGTAAGTGAAATCGCAGATGAAATTGGTAAAGAAATTTTTAGCATTACAAATCGTGTGAATTCTAGAGATATTAAAGATGTTGATATGGTAATATCAGAACTTTTTGAAGAATTTAAAAAGCAAAAAACTTTAGAAAATAAAGGTATTATAGGGCTTGATACAGGTTTTGAAGGTTTAAATAAAATGACAAAAGGTTTTAAAGGGGGTGAACTTATAATAATCGCTGCACGCCCAGGTATGGGAAAGACAACTCTTTGTTTAAATTTCATTGATAAGGTTTTAAGACAAAATAAAGGCGTGGCTTTGTTTTCTCTTGAAATGCCTGCAATTCAAATCATGCAAAGAATGCTATCTTCCAAAACTTCCATTCCTTTGCAAAAAATTTTAACTGCAGATTTAAACGATGACGAATGGGAGCGTTTAGGAGATGCTTGTAATGATTATAGTCAAAAGAAATTATATATTTACGATAGTGGTTATGCAACTATTGCTGATGTAAGGGCTATTTTAAGGCGTTTAAAATCCCAAGATGAAAGTATAGGACTTTGTGTGATTGATTATATAGGGCTTATGATGAGTAATTCAAATTTTAATGATAGGCATTTGCAAGTGAGTGAAATTTCAAGAGGACTTAAGCTTTTGGCCAGAGAGCTTGATATGCCTATTATCGCACTTTCGCAACTTAATCGTGGTTTAGAACAAAGGGCAAATAAGCGTCCTTTGATGAGTGATTTGCGAGAAAGTGGAGCTATAGAGCAAGATGCGGATGCTATTTTGTTTGTATATCGCGATGAGGTTTATAGAGAACAAGAAGAAAAAGAAAGAGAGAATAAAGCTAAAGCTGAAGGCAAAGCTTATCAAAGGCTTTTTATACCAAATCCTATGCAAGAAAATGCTGAAATTATTGTTGGAAAAAATAGAAATGGACCTGTTGGAACTATAGAAGTTGTATTTTTAAAAGAAAAATCTTGTTTTGTAGATAAACCTATAGGTTATGAAACTACCGAATTTACAGGCTAGCTTTAATTAATATATATTAATTAAAAATATCTCACAAATAATTTCAATATTTAATCAAAATTTACTCTCATTAAATCAATTTTTTTTATAAAATAAAATTTAAATTCAAACCATATAGTTTTATAATAGTTAGTATTTAACTATACTTTAAGTTTAAATATTTTATTATTCCGCTATTTTATTTTTGTATTTTATATTATTTTTAAAAAATAAAAAATATGAAATTAATTTCAAAATAAATCATTTTAAATAAGGAAGGAGAAAAATATTTGAGTAAAAATATTATTTCAAGTAAGGTGTCCATGGGGGGGGGGGATTAGAAAATCCCATTTAAATTCTAAAAAGATAGTTTTATCTTTAGCTGCTATTTCTTTCTTAGCTAGCTGTGCTGATGCTGCATTAAATTCTGAAATAAAAACTTATGATGAAGCAAATAAAAATCTTAAGGCTAGATCAGCAGCAAGTGTATATACTCCTGAAACTAGGACTGATACGACTATAAATTCATTGCACACCGATAAAGTAACTATTACTGGAAGTGGGTCACATTCTTTAATAATTGAAACAGGTGGAGCTTTACAACCTCAAGATAAAAACAAAGTTATATATGTTAATGGCCAAAACAGCAATACTCTTACTCTTACCAATCTTACCAATAAAGGAACTATTGATGGTCAAGTAGCTGTAGAAAATAGTAATGGTAGCTTTACAGGAACTATCACTGTTAATACCTTTGAAAACAAAGGTCAGATTAATGGTCAAATTTATATGGGAATTTGGGCTGGTAAAGGAACTATCAATGTAGATAAATTTGATAATAGTGGGACTATAGTTAGTAACAATAAAGGAGTTTACTTCCAAGGAAATACTAATATAAAAAGCTTTACTAATAGCGGTCTAATCAGCGGGAATCAAGGTGTAAGCTTATCTGGAGCCACTATAAATAATTTTAATAATAGTGGGACTATACAAGGCAATGATGGTACTTTTGGAGCAGTGTTTGTATCGGGTAATATAACAACTTTTGAAAATACTGGTATTATAAGTGGTAAAAGTTCTGGTATGTTTGTAACTAGTAATATAAAAACTCTTATTAATTCTGGAACTATAACTACTACCGGCAAGGCTGATAATAATGCTGGTATAAAACTAGAATCAGGTGGAACTATAGATAATATAATAAATACAGGAACTATAAAATCCGAAAGTTACGGTATAGGTGTAACTTATGGTAAATTTGGAGCACTTACTATAGAAAATGGTGGTATAGTTTATGGAAAAATTGCAGGAATAAATGTGGGGCAGTGGCAAACTTTAGGAAATTTATATATAGATGGGGGTAAAGATACAAAAAAAGATAGTTCAGTAAGTGGAGTTTATGGCGATGATTATGGTATTTTGTTAAGTCTAGGTTCAAGTACCCAAAAAATAAATCTTACTAATGGGGGTGTGATACAAGGTAATACTAATGGCATTAGATTAATTAATGCAGCCTCTTTAAGTGGAGATATGATCTTATCTGGTGAAGGATCTAGAGTAGAAGGCGGAAGTGGTTCAGGTATATCTAATGAAAGTGGAAAAATATCTGGTTCTATAACTATAAAAGATGGAGCTACTATAGGTTCAGATTCTGGTAAAGCCATAGAAAATTCAGGTTCAGGAACTGTTACAGGTGGTATTACTGTTAGTGGGGAAAACACTAAACTTGAAGGAAATATAATCAATACAGGTAATGCTTCTATAGGTAGTGATATTAAGATAGAAAATGGAGCTAAGGTAGAAGGTGGTCTTGTTAATCAAGGTAATGGAAGCATCTCAGGAAGTGTTCAAGTAAGCGGGGGCAGTAGTATTGATTCTATTACCAATACGGGTAATGGAGCTATTTCTGGTTCAATTACTGTAGATGAAGATAGTAAACTTGATTCTATCACTAACACCTCTACTTCTGATACAGGTATTTCAGGTTCTATCACTAACAATAGTGATAATAAACTTGAAATTTCTAACTCAGGTAATATCGGTGGTAAGATTGAAAGCACTGGTGGTGCTGATATGGTAATTAGTAATAGTAATGGTGGAACTATTAGTGGCGGTATTAGTTCTTCAGGAAGTGGGAATACTAGTATTTCTAATTCACAAGGCTCAACCATAAATAATGGTATTACTGTTTCAGGATCTGCACAAGTTGAAATCTCTAACCAAGGCTCAGTAGGTAAAGATAGCAATGGTAATACAGTAACTAACAATGGTAATGGTAGTGTTGGAATTAAAGATTGGGTTGTTTCTACAGATAAAGAAACAGGTAAATTAGACACTGTGGTTGTAGGTGGAAGTGGTAAAGATAATGTAAAAGTAGAAAATATAACCGTTGATCAAAGCAATGTTAATCTTGATGAATTAGGAGATATCAACAATATCATCTCAGGTGTTAATCAAGGCAATATTGGCAATATAGGAACTAATGGAGGTGGAGAAATATCTTTAAGCTATGATCCATTAACAGGAAAACTTTCTACAGATTTTAATCTTAATGCTTCCATATCAGGTGCAACCTTTAGATCTTTAATCTCTACTACTACAAGAAGATCAACCTTTATAGACAATGTTATGGGTAATTCTATGCAAAGCTTTTCTTTGGCTTCTTCAAGTAAGTCTCAAAGCATCGCTATGTCTGAAAAGGGTAATTTATATGCAGATGCAAGTGATTATATAAAGAGTGATTTAAATAATGGAAACTATGGTTCTAATAAAGAACATTCTTTATTCATCCTTCCTTATTTTTCTTCACAGAATGTTGAACTTTCTTTAAATGAGGAAAGTAAAGGACACACTAAAGGAACCATTATAGGTTATTCTACTTTAAAAGACAGTGGAATATATGGTGTGTACGCAGGTTATGAAGATACAAAGATGAGTTCAACTTATTTTGATATTAATAATAGAACCTATTATGTAGGTTTAAAATA
>NZ_RYYB01000009.1:0-56467 GCF_004378925.1 Campylobacter sp. CH186
TAAGTGGTTGCAAAAGCATTGACACTTAAGAAAGTGACAATAGAAAGTCTAAACCAAAATTCTCTATACCCCCCCCCGTGAAGTTAAAAAGCTTAATAGCTGGCATAGATGTCCTTGGAAAATAAAATTAAAATAACAATGTTTTATAACATCGCAAAAAAACGAGTGCAATTCTAATTAAATTTAGCTTAATTATAAATTAAATTAAAATTTATTATTTTATTCCCATTGAAATATAATATCCATATTTTAAACAAAAAAATAAATACATGATTGGCTTTTAAATACTATAAAAACTACATTTAAAAGCCCTAAATAAAATGATTTATGTAATAAATATTACTTTTATATAAAAATTTAGGGTAAATGAAAAAACAATATCTAAAAGCCTAATTTACAATACTTTGAGAAATTAAAAAATAACAATTTCAAAAATAAAAAAGAAATTTGTGATTTTTTTTATTTTTTTAAAGAAAATAGTATAATTTTTTTGCAAAGTGATAAAAAAATTAAATTAAAATGTAGTTTTTTAGCTTAAAATATCTTAAAATTTCTTCTTTAGCTTTTAAAATATCATCAGTATTTAACTCAAGATCAATCTTATCTGGTTTTTTATAAGTTTTATCATAATACTCCAAAAGCATAACAATAAGCTTTTGCCATTCTTTTCTCTCATAACTTTGAAGCAAATCTTGGCGTAAATTTAAGCTGATATAAGGGCTAATTTTTTGCACACATTGTTGAAATTTTAAAAGAGTCATTTTCTCTTGATAAATTTTTTGTATTCTTTTAATGCGATTTTCCAAAGAACAAAAACAATAAATTTTAAAAGCCTTTTGCATTTTTTCATAAAATTTCAAAGGTAAGATGATATCCCCTATTTTGCGACTTTCGCTTTCTATGAAAGCAAAATTTTCTAAATTTTGCATATTGTGAAAAAGTTCTGCTTCAAAAGCTTTTTGCGTAGGTTGTTTTCCTAAAATATCACCAAAAGACGAGCCTAAATGATTTGCTATTTTTTCCAAATTTATAGCTTGTGGAAGTTGCTCTAAAAGCTCTGTTTTTCCACAGCCTGTATTGCCGCAAAGAGTAAAAAAATCAAAATTTATTTCATTTTCAAAATAATGCGTTACAAAAGTTCTATAAGCTTTAAAGCCACCTTTTAAACGCACCACTCTAAAGCCAAGCTCACTTAAAATCACTGCGATAGACTTTGAACGCAAACCCCCACGAGAACAATAAATCCCCACCTTTTCTCCTATGCGAAAATTTTGGGTGATTTCTAATATATGCTTAGCGGTATTTTGACAAATATAACTCGCACCCCTAGCCTTAGCTAAAGCTTGATTTTTCTTATAAATTGTTCCTATTTCTTGATATTCTTCATCATTGAGTGCATAAAAATTTAAAGCTCCTATCAAATGAGAATGCAAAAATTCTCTAGGGCTTCTTGCATCGATTAAAAGAGAGAAATTTTCTTTTTGAAATTCTGTAAATTCAACTTCACTGAGCATTTTTAAAAGCCAAAACAAGTTTTTGATAAACTTGCTCGATATTAGTGCCACAAACCCTAGTTTCTCCTATGGTTGTGATAAAATTTGTATCTCCTGCCCAGCGTGGCACTAGATGATAATGACAATGAAAAGCTATGCCAGCTCCCGCATCTTTGCTTAAATTCATACCGATATTGACCCCATTTGCATGAATTTGCTCTTTTAAAATTTTCACTCCCAAACGCACAAAATGGCTCATTTCTTGCCAAATTTCATCGCTTAAATTTTCTATATGCTCTTCATGTATATAAGGAATCACCATAAAATGCCCCGCAGAATAAGGATAGCGGTTCATCACTCCAAAACAATGCTTTGCTCTAAAAATCACGCCTAAATCTTCATCACTTTTAATCTTATTAGCACAATCACAAAATGGACAAATGCTTTTTTCTTTTTCAAAATACTCACTCCGCCATGGTGCATACAAATACTGCATTTTCCCTCCTTAAAGCAAAGCTTTTAAAGCCTTTCCTTCATCTTCTTCACGCATAAAATATTCGCCGATTAAAAAAGCATCAACGCCTAAATTTTGTAAATGCCCTAAAAATTCTTTATTTTCTAAACCGCTTTCTGCGATGATGATTTTTGAATTTGGGATTTGTGGGATAAGTTTTTCGCACAAACTCATATCCATAGTAAAATCCTCTAAATTACGATGATTGATACCGATAATATCCGCTCCAGCAAAAATAGCCTTACTCAAATCCTCTTTATCATGAATTTCAACCAAAGCCTCAAGACCTAAATGTCTTGCAAACTCAAGCAGTTTTTTAAGCTCTTTCATGCTTAGCATTTTAGCGATCAGCAATACAAAATCTGCCCCATAAACCAAAGCTTCTAAAATTTGATACTCATCAAAGATAAAATCTTTTCTAAGTAAAGGAATTTGTGTATAACGGCGTATAAGACTTAAGTATTCTAAAGAACCTTTAAAAAAATGTGGCTCAGTCAAAACAGAAATCGCCGCAGCTTTGTTCTTCTCATAATTTAAAGCGATACTCAAAGGATCAAAGTCTTCTCTAATGACTCCCTTGCTAGGACTTGCTTTTTTTACTTCTGCTATGATTTTAACTTCTTTTTCTACTCTTTTTAAAGCTTTAATCACATCTTTTGGAAAGAAAGGATTTGAAGCTAAAGAACGCCCTAACATATCATAAGGAAGTTTTAGTTTGCGTTCTTTTAAATCTTCTTTTGTTTTTTCAAAAATTTTATCCAATATCATGGTTTTACACACGCCTTTATCGCTTTTATATGAGCTTTACTCTCATCAGAATTTGCAAATTCTTTATCATCTAATGTTTGTTTTAAAATTTCCCATGCTTGCTTACAATCGCCTAGTTTATAATACCCCCAAGCTAAAGAATCTAAATAATACAAATTCTGCGGATCTTTTTCTAAGGCAAGTTTCACAAGCTCTATACCTTTTTTAACATCTAAATCATAATCTATAAGCAAATATCCATAGTAGTTTAAATACAAAGCATTGCTATCTTTATCGATAGCCTGTTCGAATTTTTCTTTTACAGAATCAATTACTTTTGGAGTGATTTTTTTAGCTTCATTTGCAGCTTCAAATTCAAAAACTGCCGCTCGTAGAAGATATTCTTTATTTTTTGTTTTATGATAAAGAGCTAAACTCATTTTTTTAGCATCATCAAAGCGTTTTAAATTCTGATACAAAGCGAGTTTAATATCATCATCTAAATCATACTGCAAAGAAATTTTTAAAGCTTCTTCTGTTTTGCCTTGAGAATTTAAAAGCTCAACCAAAGCCAATGCAAAACTTTTATTTTTGGTAAGTTGATAAAGCTCTTTATATATACTTTTTAAAGCTTCGATATTTTTTTCATCAAAATAAATTTTAGCAAGCAAGACGCAAGTTTTGAGAGTGCAACCATTGGTTTTTCTTGAAAATTCTAAAACATTTTTAATATTTAAAGCATCATTCAAAATCGCATAAATTCCTATGAGTTTAAATAAAATTTCTTCATTTTGCACTTGATTATAAGCAGATCTATAGTATTTTGTAGCATTTTTTAAATCATTTTTTTTAACCAAAATATCCCCGTAAAGCTCTAAATTTCTAGGATCACTATCCTTTTTTGTTAAAAGCTCTTTCATAAGTTTTTGAGCATTGTTGATATCATTTGAATTTAAAGCATAAAGAGCACTAAGTCGCTTAAGATTGTCATTTTGATTTAAATAAGGCTTTGCTAGATTATTTAACTCTGCTTGCTTGTCAAGATTGTTTGCTAAAGTAAGTAAAAATGCATTTTCTAAAAAATTAGTATTATTATAATCTTGATAAAGACTTAAAAATTCATCTCTGGCTTCTTTGTATTGTTTATAATACTCATAATTATAAGCCTTCATAACCCTTAAATCAAAATCATTGCTTTTATATTTTGTATAATCAGGATAAACAACATTGATTTTTGAACTTCCACAAGCTGCCAAAAAAAAGGCTGCTAAGACAAATAACAAATACCTATACATTCTTTTTCTAATTCCTTTTGATGTGTTTTAAAATATTCCCAAAATGGAAAAGTTCTGCATTGTTTTGGACGAAAATCGTAGATACTGCAATTTCTTTTTTGAGCATCAAAAAAAATGCAAGCAAAGCCATCTTCAAATTCGACTTCCTTAAAACTCATTTTAAAGCCCACTTTTCTCAAGTATTTTTCAGCAAATTCTTTGCTTTCTAAATTTAAATGCTTTCTTAATGCTTCTAATTCTTCCTTGCTTGCAAAAATATTGCCACTTTCTCCAGTGCAACACTTTCCACCGCATTTCTCACAAGCATTTTCATCAAAAGCATAAGAAAAATTTTTATCAAATATCATAACTTTTTAACCTAAATCTTAAGTGAATTTCTTGCATTTGTTTGCTTAAAATTTCATTTTCATATACAAAAAAAGGAGGTAAAATCTCACAAGGCGATTTTGAACCTTTTTTTACCTGTATCAAAACAAGTCTTGCTTTTTTGTTTTGATGTGTATGTACAAAGCAAAGCTTTGTTATTTTTATTTTCATATCTTTTAAAATAAAACAAATTTCATCTAAAGCTAAAGCTTCATAGCAAAAATACAAAGTACCATTTGGCTTAAGCATAGAATTTGCTTTAGTTAAAAAGCTATGCAAGGGTAAAAATTCCTGAAATTTACTTATAGCTTTATGCCGATCTTCACTCTTGTAAGCTCCTTGTCTATAAAATGGAGGATTGCAAACTATGAAGTCAAATTTTTTTATGCTTTGAAATTGATTGAAATCATCATGAAAAATATCGCCTTGTATTTGGTTGGATTTTAAATTTTTTTCAATCAATTTTATATTTTCTTTTTGAATATCAATCAAAGATAAACTTAAATTTGCAATATTTTTTTTAAGTAAAATACCTATGATACCACAGCCCGCACCTACATCAAAAACAGCGCCTTTAATTCCTTGTTTTAAAATAAAATTAGCTAAAATTAAAGAATCACTATTATAACGATACCCTTGTGATAATTGTGCTAGCGTAATCAAATCTGACATATATTTTAATGCGTTGGAATTTTAATGCGTTTTGGAGGTTGTTCTTTAAATATATTTTGTTCTTTTGTTATATTATTATCTTCTTTAAAATTTACTGGGCTTTGTGCTGTCAAAAAAGAAATTACAAAAGTTATAAAAAAAGCAATTTTTATCATAATAACACCTCATAAAATGGTGTCCACGGCGAGATTCGAACTCACGGCCTCAAAATTAGGAATTTTGCGCTCTATCCTGCTGAGCTACGAGGACAGAAAGCGGGAAAAATCCCGCTAAAAATTTAACCGTTTCTTTTTTTGATGATTTCATCCGCAACATTTTTAGGAACTTCATCATAGTGATCAAATTCCATAGAATAAGTCGCACGACCTTGAGTTTGACTTCTAAGATCAGTAGAATAACCAAACATTTCAGCCAAAGGACAAAATGCTGTGATGATTTTATTTCCACCACGCTCATCCATGCTATTTACTTGACCACGGCGTTTGTTAAGATCTCCAATAACATCACCCATGTAATCTTCAGGAGTTTCTACTTCAACTTTCATCATAGGCTCTAAGATCACAGCACCTGCTTTTCTAGCACCTTCTTTAAAGCCCATAGAAGCAGCAAGTTTAAATGCCATCTCAGATGAATCCACCTCGTGATAACTTCCATCATAAACAGTTACTTTAACATCTTCCACAGGATAACCTGCTAAAACACCATTTTGCAATGCTTCTTGAACACCTTTATCAACTGCAGGAATGTATTCTTTTGGAATTACCCCACCTTTAATATCATTAACAAATTCATATCCACTACCTGGCTCAAGCGGTTCAAGGCGTAAGAATACATGTCCATACTGACCACGACCACCTGATTGTTTAGCGTATTTGTATTCTTGTTCAACAGTTTTTCTAATAGTTTCGCGATAAGCAACTTGTGGTTGACCTACTTCAGCTTCAACTTTAAATTCACGAAGCATTCTATCAACGATAATTTCAAGGTGTAACTCACCCATACCTGAAATGATAGTTTGACCACTTTCTTCATCTGTAGAAACTCTAAAACTTGGATCTTCTTGTGCTAATTTATTTAAAGCAATAGACATTTTTTCTTGATCAGCTTTAGTTTTTGGCTCAACTGCAACAGAAATAACTGGATCTGGAAAATCCATTCTTTCAAGGATTACCTTATCTTTTTCACTTGCAAGAGTATCCCCTGTTAAAGTATCTTTAAGTCCTACAACAGCACCAATTTCGCCTGCGTAAAGCACTTTAATCTCTTCTCTTTTGTTAGAGTGCATTTTTAACAAACGGCCAATTCTTTCTTTTTTATCTTTAGTTGAGTTATATGCATAAGAACCGCTTTCTAAACAACCGCGATAAACACGCACGAAAGTAAGTTGTCCTACAAATGGATCTGTCATGATTTTAAATGCAAGTCCTGCAAACTCGCCATCATCAGTTGATTTTACAGAAACTTCTGTGCCATCTTCATATTCACCCTTGATATTTGCCACTTCATCAGGAGCTGGCAAATAAGCCACAACAGCATCAAGTAAAGGTTGAACCCCTTTATTTTTAAACGCTGTACCGCAAAGCATAGGAACGATGGAAAGACTTAAACATCCTGCTTTAATCCCTGTTTTGATCTCTTCAAGGCTTAATTCTTCTCCGCCTAAATATTTTTCCATCAACTCATCTGAAGTTTCAGAAACTGCTTCTATCATTTTTGTGCGATATTCTTCTGCCTTTTCTTTAAGTTCAGCTGGAATTTCTTTTTCTACATAATCCGTTGGCTTAGTATCATCTTCCCAAACTAAAGCTTTCATAGTTACAAGATCGATTACGCCTTTAAAATTATCCTCAGCACCAATTGGAATTTGAAGTGGAACTGGATTAGCTTTTAAACGGTTGCGAATTTGATCTTCTACATTATAAAAATTTGCACCGATTCTATCCATTTTATTTACAAATACTATTCTTGGAACACCATATTTATTTGCTTGTCTCCAAACTGTTTCACTTTGAGGCTGCACCCCACCCACTGAACAAAATACCGCAACAGCACCATCAAGAACACGCATAGATCTTTCAACTTCAATTGTAAAATCCACGTGGCCTGGAGTGTCAATAAGATTGATTTGATGATCTTTCCAAAAACAAGTTGTAGCCGCAGAAGTGATAGTAATCCCACGCTCTTTCTCTTGTTCCATCCAGTCCATAGTTGCAGCACCATCATGAACTTCACCGATTTTATGACTCATACCAGTAAAGAAAAGAATTCTTTCAGATGTAGTCGTTTTACCCGCATCGATGTGAGCAGCAATACCGATATTTCTAACTTTTTTTAAAGGAGTACTTCTTGACATACACACTCCTTCTTACCAACGATAGTGAGCAAATGCTTTATTTGCTTCAGCCATTTTATAAGTATCTTCTTTCTTCTTAAATGAAGCACCTTTGCTATTTGCTGCATCTAAAAGCTCAGCTGCAAGTTTATCAATCATAGTTCTTTCGCTTCTTTTTCTTGCAAAAGAAATAATCCAACGAATCGCCAAAGCTTGTTGTCTAGCAGGGCGAACTTCTACTGGAACTTGATAGGTTGCACCACCTACACGACGAGATTTCACTTCTAATAAAGGCTTAATATTTTCAATCGCATCATTAAAAATATCAATACCTTTTTTCTCGCCACCTTTTTTATCAATAGCTTCCAAAGCACCATACATAATTGTTGTAGCTGTGCTTTTTTTACCATCATACATTAAAGAATTAATAAATTTTGTGATTACTTTATTACCATAAATCGGATCAGGCAAGACTTCTCTTACCGGAGCTTTTCTTCTTCTCATTATTTTTCCTTCAAATTTTAAATTTTACTCAAACAAAATCAAATCTAACGGATTTGTCTGTATGAATGATTATTTTGCAGCGCCTGCTTTAGGGCGTTTAGCACCATATTTAGAACGAGAAACTGTTCTTTTTGCAACACCTGCTGTATCAAGAGCACCACGAACGATGTGATATTTAACCCCTGGTAAGTCTTTTACCCTACCACCACGCACTAAAACAATGCTGTGTTCTTGCAAGTTATGACCTTCACCGCCGATATAGCTGATCACTTCAAAGCCACTAGTAAGTCTTACTTTGGCAACTTTTCTTAACGCTGAGTTTGGTTTTTTAGGTGTTGTAGTATAAACCCTAGTGCAAACTCCCCTTCTTTGTGGACAATTTTTAAGCGCTGGAGATTTAGATTTTTCTAAAACTTTTTTGCGCTCTTTTCTAACCAATTGATTTATGGTAGGCACAATAATTCCTTTCTTTAAAAATGTAATAAAATTTGGATGATATCTAAATTTTGCTTATATTTTAGTTAAAAAGATTGAAAATGAAGAAATATAGCCCAGAAGGGCTATAAAATAGAGTTTTATTCTTGTTCTTTAAGTTTTAAATTTTGTTCACCATAAAGCCCTGTTCCAACAGGTATCATTCTACCTAGAATAACATTTTCTTTTAAATCTTCTAAGTAGTCAAATTTACCCGCTATACTTGCTTCGGTTAGAACTTTAGTAGTTTCTTGGAATGAAGCTGCAGAAATAACACTATCGCTTCCAATCGCTGCTCTTGTTACACCTAAAAGCACAGGCTCAGCAATAGCAGGTTCTCCACCCATTCTAATGATTCTTTCGTTTTCTTCACGGAATTTACGTCTTGAAACCAAATCACCCTCGATAAATTTCGTATGTCCACTATCTACAACTTTTACTTGTCTTAGCATTTGAGAAACGATAACTTCTATATGTTTATCAGAAATCACAACACCTTGTCCGCGATAAACTTGTTGAATTTCAGAAATCAAATAATAATGCAAGGCTTTTTCACCTAAAATTTTAAGCACATCATGACTTGAAACAACTCCATCTGTAAGTTTTTCACCTGCGTGGATAAACTCGCCATCTCTTACTTGAATGTGTTTTGATTTATCGATTAAATACTCAGCACTTGTACCATCTTCTGCTTGGATAATAATTCTTTCTTTAGAACGCAAAGGTTTATCAAAACGAACAACACCATCAATTTCTGCAATCACAGCCGCATTTTTTGGTTTTCTTGCTTCAAAAAGTTCAGAAACTCTTGGAAGACCTCCTGTAATATCTTTTGATTTAGCTGCTGCTTTTGGAGTTTTTGCTAAAATATCTGCTTGAGCGATTTTATCACCATCATGAACAAAAATAACGGTTTTTGGTTCAAGCTGATAACGCACAGCCTTATCACCTTTTCCTGCAATTACCAAAGTCGGTCTAACTCCGCTTGGTAAATATTCATTAATCACTAAAGAACGCTTACCTGTAGCTTCATCAATTTGCTCATCAGCACTATAACCTGCTTCAATATCCTCAAAGCTTACAACACCATCAATTTCTGCAATGATAGTATTATTATAAGCATCCCATTCTGCAATCACTTTTCTTTCTTTTTTAGGAGCACTTGCAATGATAGTATTTGCATCATCGATTTTTTCACTATCGTTAAATTCTATCTTAGATTCTCTTGGTATATAGTGTCTTTTTGCTTCTCTATCATTTTCATCAGCAATCACTACAAAGAATCCTTTTTCTTTAACAATATCGCCTTTTTTAACATTTTTTACTCTATCTAAACCATCGCCTTTAAGGATATAAAATTTAAGCGTTCCTTTTTCGCCTGCTTTGATATTTTGCACTACAGGCTCACCATCTTCTACTAAAATTTCACTCGCAAAAGGAATACGATTTGGCACATTCCAACCCTCTTTAATCACTTCTACGATACTTTCATTTTCTTCTACTTGCATACCGCTTTGATATGGCAAATAAAGTTTTCCATCTATACTGCCACTTACACCTGCTAATTCATTTGGTTTAGCAAGATCGTATTTTCTTAGTATGTATTTTACTTCTTGTTTTTTATCTTTAATAGAAACAATCACATCTTCATGAATATTTTCTATATTAATCACACCTTTAAATGGAGTTTTGATTTTTGGCTCCACAAGTAAAATCGCCGCATTTCTACGATTTGCTACGATATTTTTACCTTCTTTGTTTTTATAAGTTTTAAGATTATAAAATCTTATAAAACCTTCTTTTTGTGCGCTTACTTGTCTATCTTGTAAATCCGTACTTGCAGTTCCCCCGCTGTGGAAAGTTCTTAGAGTTAGCTGCGTTCCTGGTTCACCGATAGATTGAGCGGAAATAATTCCTACCGCTTCGCCTGGTTTTACCAATTTACCTTCACCAAGATTGATACCATAACATTTTGCACAAATTCCTTTTTTAGCTTTGCAGGTAATAGGAGTGCGGATATTGACACTTTTTATACCGCTTTCTCCAAGAATTTTTGCTTTTTCCTCATCCATTAAAGTACCTTCTGCAAAAAGCACAGAATTTGTAATAGGATCGATCACATCTTCAGCTAAAACCCTGCCTAAAATTCTTTCTTCTAAAGTTTCTATAATAGAGCTATCTGCGGTAATTTCATTGATTTCAACACCCTCATGCGTTCCACAATCTTCAATGGTAATTTTTACATTTTGTGCAACATCGATAAGTTTTCTTGTCAAATAACCCGCATTTGCTGTTTTAAGAGCGGTATCTGCAAGACCTTTTCTAGCACCGTGAGTTGAAATAAAGTATTCAAGAACATTTAGCCCTTCACGGAAATTCGAAATAATAGGAGTTTCGATAATAGAACCATCAGGTTTAGTCATAAGTCCTCTCATTGCAGCAAGCTGAGAAATTTGAGCCGCACTACCCCTAGCACCAGAATCTGCCATCATATAAATAGAGTTAAAGCCTTCTTTATCTTTTTCTACAAGCTTCATCATCTCTTTTGAAAGGACATTGTTTGTACTTTTCCAAATATCAATGATTTTATTGTATCTTTCCCCTGAAGTAATCAAACCAAGATTATAAGAATTTTGA
This sequence comes from Campylobacter sp. CH186, assembly GCF_004378925.1. Lineage (NCBI taxonomy): Bacteria > Pseudomonadati > Campylobacterota > Epsilonproteobacteria > Campylobacterales > Campylobacteraceae > Campylobacter > Campylobacter sp. CH186. The sequence continues at coordinate 11,035 of NZ_RYYB01000009.1, forward strand.
ATTTCTCTTACTTGTTTTTTTGCTTCATCGATAGCTTTTTGCTTGTCATTAGGAACAATAATATCTGCAATCGAAATTGAAATACCTGCTTTAGTTGCATACTCAAAACCTAAATTTTTAAGTCTATCCAAGAAACTTGCTGTAATCTCTAAACCACCTTGTTTATAAACATAATCCACAAGCGCGGCAATGTCTTTTTTCTTTAAAACTTTATTCCAGCTATTTTCAGGCACAAAATGAGGTAAAATGGATTTAATAATCAATCTTCCTGCTGTAGTGGTAATCTTTCTACCATCTACCATAGTTTGTATACTCGCATGAATATCCAAACACTTGCTTTCAAGTGCCATCATCACTTCATCAATGCCTGTGCAAATTTTATGCGAACCTTTAGCACCGGCTTTTTCCAATGAAAGATAATAAATTCCTAAAACCATATCTTGCGATGGAACGGTTACAGACTTACCACTTGCTGGCAAAAGAATATTCATTGATGAAAGCATGAGCACTTTACATTCTGCAATAGCCTCTTGAGAAAGTGGCACATGCACCGCCATTTGATCCCCATCAAAGTCTGCGTTAAATGCTGCACAAACTAAAGGATGAAGTTGTATAGCCTTACCTTCCACTAAAACAGGATGAAAAGCTTGAATAGAAAGTTTATGTAAAGTAGGCGCACGGTTTAGCATAACAGGATGCCCTTTTACTACCTCTTCTAAACATTCCCAAACTTCATTGGTTTTGTTTTCTATCATTTTTTTAGCTTGTTTTACTGTGGTTGCATAACCTTTTTCTTCAAGCTTAGCTAAAAGATGTGGCTTAAAGAGCTCTAAAGCCATTTTTTTAGGTAAACCACATTGATCCATTCTAAGTTTTGGACCCACAACAATAACACTACGACCTGAGAAATCCACCCTCTTACCTAATAAGTTTTGTCTGAAACGTCCTTGTTTACCTTTAATAATTTCACTTAAAGATTTCAATGGGCGTTTATTTGCTCCCTTTACAGCATTAGCACGACGACCGTTGTCAAAAAGTGCATCAACAGCCTCTTGAAGCATTCTTTTTTCATTTCTTATAATGATTTCCGGTGCATCAAGTTCTATAAGTTTTTTAAGACGTGTATTTCTATTGATAACGCGACGATATAAGTCATTCACATCAGAAACTGCAAATTTCCCACCATCTAAAGCCACTAAAGGACGCAAATCTGGCGGTAAAACTGGAAGATTTGTAATCATCATCCATTCAGGACGATTTGGTACGGCTTCATCGCTATCGGTATTGGCATTTAAATTTGAATTTAAGAAATTTTCTACAACTTTTAAGCGTTTAATGATAGTTTTTTTCTTAGCCTCTGAATTTGTAGCCGCCATTTCTTCTTTAAGCTGATTTAAAAGTGCTACAAGATCTAAATTTGCAAGTAAATCACGAACAACTTCTCCACCCATTCTTGCTTTAAAGCCACTATTTTCATAGCGTTGCATTAAATTTTGATATTGCTCTTCGTTTAAAACATCACAATATTCTACTTTTTTGGTGCTTTCATTATCATAGAAAGCATCGCCTGGGTTTTCAACGATATAAGCTTCATAATAAAGCACACGCTCAAGATCTTTCATCTTAACACCCAAAAGCGTTCCTATACGACTTGGAAGAGAATTAACATACCAAATATGAGCCACAGGAGTTACAAGCTCGATATGTCCCATTCTAGAACGACGCACTTTTGAATTTGCTACTTCAACACCACATTTTTCGCACTTAACGCCTTTAAAACGCATTTTTTTATACTTACCACAAAGACATTCATAATCTCTTATAGGTCCAAAAATCTTTGCGCAAAAAAGCCCATCTCTTTCAGGCTTTAAGGTTCTATAATTGATAGTTTCTGGTTTTTTTACTTCTCCATAAGACCATGATTTGATTTTTTCAGGACTTGCAAGTCTTAGTTGAAACGCTTCAAAATCCCTAGGTCTTGCATCTTCTTTGATTTCTATTACTTTAAATTTACTCATTATCTTCATCCTTATCAAAAATCTCAACATCTAGAGCAAGAGATTTAAGCTCATTGGTTAATACAAAAAATGTTTCAGGAATTCCTGTTGCTGGAACATTTTCACCTTTTGTCAATGCTTTATAAGCACTAAATCTACCTTCTACATCGTCTGATTTGATAGTTAACATTTCTCTTAAAGTATGAGCTGCTCCATAAGCTTCAAGTGCCCAAACTTCCATCTCCCCAAATCTTTGTCCCCCAAAGAGTGCTTTACCACCCACAGGTTGTTGGGTAACTAAGCTGTAAGGTCCTGTACTTCTTGCGTGAACTTTCTCATCAACTAAGTGGTGGAGTTTTAGCATATACATACATCCCACATGAACACGCTCTGCGATTTTCTCACCCGTACGTCCATCATAAAGTTCTGTTTTGCCGTCCATATCTATCTTGGCCATTTCAAAAAGCTTGCTAAATTCTTCTATATTTACACCTTCAAAAACAGGAGTAGCAAATTTAACTCCTTTACTCCAGTCTCTAGCATAGTTTAAAAGCTCTTCATCGCTTAAGCTTTTAATAAATTCTTTTTCGCTTGCAAGTCTTGGAATAGAACAAATTTCAAGCATTTTTGCTCTTAATTCTTTAAGAAAATCTTTTTGCTTTCTGTCAAAAATTTCTTGAATTTGATCCCCAAGTCTAAGTCCAATTAAACCCAAATGGCTTTCTAAAATTTGGCCTATATTCATACGACTTGGAACGCCAAGTGGATTAAGTGCAATATCCACACTTTTACCATTTGGTAAATAAGGCATATCCACTTCAGGAACTATGGTTGAGACTATACCTTTGTTTCCATGGCGCCCTGCCATTTTATCACCGACTTTAAGCTTTCTCTTTGTAGCAATATAAACTTTAACAAGCTTAATTACCCCACTTGGTAAAATATCATCTTTTTCTAAAATTTCAAGCTTTTCATCGTGTTCTGCTTTTAATTTTTTCTTCTCATTTTGGAAATGATTTTTTAAATCATCGTATTCTTTTTGAATCTCTTTAGAATAAGCTTTAATCAAAGTTGTTAAAGTAAAACGATTGATTTTTTCAAGTTCGCTAATATCTGCGGTTTGTCCTTTTTTATAATTTTTATCTCCAATTTTTTGATCGCTATTTAAAGGGGCTTTCGAAAGAAGAGCGCAAACACGAAGCATTTCTTCTCTATCCATCATCAAAAGTCTATCATGATGTTCTTTTTCTAAAGCCATTTTTTCCTTATCATAAGATTTTATTGCACGATCATCTTTTTCATAGCCTTTTTTAGTGAAAATTTTAACATCCACAACAACACCCTCTAAAGAAGCGGTTGCATAAAGGGATTTATTCACAACATGTCCTGCTTTTTCTCCAAAAATCGCTCTTAAAAGTCTTTCTTCAGGAGTTGGTTTAACCTCACCTTTTGGAGAAACCTTACCCACCAAAATCATACCTGGTTTGATATGGGTACCAATTTTTGCAATACCGCTCTCATCAAGATGCGCAACATCTTCTTCTTTTACATTTGGAATATCTTTGGTAATTTCTTCTATACCGTCTTTTAGTTCTCTTGCTTCAATTTCTTTTTCATAAATGTGCACGCTTGTAAAGGTATCTTCACGAATAATTCTCTCACTTACAACTATAGCATCCTCATAGTTATAACCATTCCAAGGCATAAAAGCGATTAAAGCATTTTTACCTATAGCAAGTTCGCCTTGATCCATAGAAGGACCATCTGCGATAATTTGTCCTGCTTTTACTATATCACCTTTTTTAACAATAGGATGTTGAATATAATTTGTATTTTGATTGGTTCTTAAATTTTTCTCCATAGTATAATGGTCAATAAATGGACCTTTATCATCTTCACCTAAAATGAAAATACTTTTATTATCCACTTTCTCAACCACACCGCCACGCTTTGCTTTAACAGCTTCCCAAGCATCACGCGCAATAATTTGTTCCATACCTGTTCCTACTATCGGAGCTGAAGCAGTAAGAAGTGGCACAGCTTGACGTTGCATGTTTGAACCCATTAGTGCCCTGTTTGCATCATCGTGCTCTAAAAACGGAATCAAAGAAGCCGCAACCCCAACAACCATACCTGAGCAAAGATCGATTAATTGCACTTCTTCGCGTCTTGCAAGTATAGTTTCACCATCTTGTCTAGCCTCAACAAATTCTTCTACTATATTGCCTTTAGCATCAACCTTAGTTGAAGCTGGTGCGATAAATAAGCCTTCTTCTTGTGTTGCTGTAAGATAAACAACTTCATTAGTCACTTTACCATTTACAACTTTTCTATATGGCGCTTCAACAAAGCCAAGTTCATTTACTTTTGCATAAGTAGAAAGAGTGTTAATCAAACCAATATTTTGACCTTCAGGTGTTTCAACTGGACAAATTCTACCATAATGTGTCGCGTGAACATCACGCACTTCAAAACCTGCTCTTTCTTTTACAAGCCCACCTTCACCAAGCGCTGACAAACGACGCTTATGAGTAACCTCACTTAAAGGGTTGGTTTGATCCATAAATTGCGAAAGCTGACCTCCTGTAAAAAATTCAATGATAGTTGTAGTAATCATTTTAGGATTGATTAAATCATAAGGCATTACTTTATCAAGATCCGCATTTAAAGAAGTAAATTTATCTCTGATCGCCTTTTGCATTTTTGCAAGACCTAAATGAAGCTCATTGGCTAAAAGTTCACCTATAGAACGGATACGACGATTTCCCAAATGATCTCTATCATCAATATGTCCTTTACCATTTTTTACTTTAATTAAATATTTTGCAGTTTTAATAATATCTTCATTAGTCAAAACAGTAACATACTCAGGCACTTCAAGACCTAACTTATGGTTCATTTTCATACGACCTACCTTGGTAAGATCGTATCTTTCAGGATTGAAGAATAAATCATTTACAAAAGCCTTCGCTGCATCTTTTACCACAGGTTCACCTGGGCGCATAACTTTGTAAATTCTAATCGCAGCTAAATCATTTTCATCATCGATATTTTCACTTTGTTTAAGAAGTTTTAGAGTTTCTCCATCTTGAGCAAAGGAGTTAATAATCGCTGCATCAACGCCATTAGCCAAGTCATTTGCTATATCAAAACTTTTTTGCTCTTTAATCTTAGCAAGCTTACTCTCATCTAACAAAGTTAAAGAATCAAATAAAACCTCTCCACTTTCTTTATCAATAATAGGATTTGCTAAATAACGATTAAGTAAAATTTCTACAGGATATTCTATCCATTTTAAACCGTCTTTAATAAGCTGTTCTGCTTTTTTCTTTGTAAGTCTTTTTCCAGCTTGATGAACGATTTTTCCTTTTTCATCTTTAATATCATATTCTATTCTATCCATAAAATCATTTGGATTAAATTCTGTTAAAAATTTATCTTTTTTCACATGTATAGTCTGAATAGGATAAAACAACTTAATAATATCTTGTTTTTTATACCCTAAAGCTCTAAAAAGCATAGTTACAGGAACTTTTCTACGCTTATTGATTCTTACATACAGAACATCTTTGGCATCGTATTCAAAATAAAGCCACGAACCACGATCAGGAATAATTTGTGCTGTATAAACAAGCTTATTTGCAACCGTTGAACTTTCTTCTTCTTTAAAAATAACACCAGGGCTTCTATGTAATTGATTTACAACCACCCTCTCAACCCCATTAATGATAAAAGATACACGATCTGTCATTAAAGGAATTTCGCGGATATAAATTTCTTGTTCTTTAATATCTTTTACTCCAACTTTTTCCCCTGTTTTTTCATCTTTTTCATGCAGAGTAAGACGGATTTTCATTTTTAAATTTACAGAATAAGTCAAACCTCTTTCCATGCATTCGCGAATGGTATATTTTGGCTTGCCTATTTCACTACTAACATATTCAAGACTCAATCTATTTTGCGGATCATGAATAGGAAAAATTGATTTAAAAACTTTTTCTATACCACTTTCACCATTATCAAGATTTAAAAAATAATCAAAACTCTTTTTTTGTAATTGTAGAAGATTTGGGATTTCTATTTGTTTTGAAATGTTTGAGAAGTCTACTCTTAAACGATTTCCTAATTTATTATCTAACATATCGCACATACCTCATGGTAAATTTTGTAAATTTAAAAAAGAAGACCTAAAAATTAGGTAAAAATAAAAAAAGAAGACTTGCCTTGGCAAATCTTCTTCTAACTTTAAAGCTTAAAATTACTTAAGTTCTACTTTAGCACCAGCTTCTTCAAGTTGTTTTTTAGCTTCCTCAGCTTCAGCTTTAGCCACACCTTCTTTTAGAGTTGAAGGAGTTTGCTCAACTGCATCTTTTGCTTCTTTAAGACCAAGGCCTGTAAGAGCACGAACGATTTTAATAACTTCAATCTTTTTAGCACCGCCATCAGTTAAAACGATATCAAATTCAGTTTTTTCTTCAGCAGCAGCTGCAGCACCACCAGCTGCAGCACCACCAGTCACCATTACAGGAGCAGCAGACACACCAAATTTTTCTTCAAATTCTTTTACAAGTTCTGATAACTCAAGAACACTTAAATTTGAAATATATTCTAATACATCTTCTTTAGAAATTGCCATTTTTTATCCTTTTATTTAATTTATTCAGATTCTTTTTTATTTTTAAGCGCATTTAAACCTATTGTGAAATTGGTAATTGGCGCATTCCAAACTTGCAAAAGCATAGCAAGCAACTCATTGCGTGAAGGCATTTTAGCAAGAGCTTTAACCTTAGCAACATCTGCAACTTCGCCTTCAATATGAGCTGTTTTGATTTCAAATTTATCGTTATTTTCTTCAAATTTAGCAGCTACTTTTGAAACACTTAGCTGATCTTCGCCCCAAAGATAAATATTTGTATCTTTAAGAACTAGACCTGTTTTACCGGAATTGTTAAGAGCAATGTTAGCCAAAGTATTTTTAACAATTTGAACTTTTACATTGTTTTCTCTTGCATTATTTCTAAGCTCTTCTAGTTTTTTTGTGCTAAGACCTCTGTAATTACAAACTACAATAGCTTCACTAGCTTTAAAACCTTCTTCAAGTTTAGCAATAATCTCAACTTTTTCGCTTCTAGTCACATTTTCTCCTTTCCGATTGAGATTTCAAGTAGAGTGGAAATCCAATTAAGCTTACGCCTCGACTATCTTCAATCTAAAATAAACATCTCAAAAAATCAAAAATTTTTTCAAATGTTTATTTTAAAACAAAAGAGTTGCAAAAAAGCAACTCTTATTTCATATCAAGCAATTCTTGTGTTTCAAGCTTTACAGAAGGGCTCATTGTCAAAGATAAAGCCGCATTTTTAATATATCTACCTTTAGCTGCGGCAGGTTTATGTTTGTTGATTGCCTTTACAAAAGTGCTAACATTGTCCCATAATTGTTCTTTGGAAAAACTTACTTTACCAAGACCTGCATGGATATTTCCTTGCTTATCAACACGGAAATTTACCTGACCACTTTTTGCATTATTAACTGCTTGAGCAACATCCATAGTCACTGTTCCGGTTTTAGGATTTGGCATTAAACCTTTTGGGCCTAAAATTCTACCAACTTTACCAACAAGTCCCATTAAATTTGGAGTAGCAATCAAAACATCAAAATTCATATTACCTTTTTGAATTTCTTCTACTAAATCATCGCTACCCACAATATCTGCACCAGCATTTTTCGCTTCATCAGCTTTTGCGTCTTTTGCAATTACAGCAACACGAACTTTTTTACCCGTTCCAGCAGGTAAAACAACAGATCCTCTTACCATTTGATCTGCATGTCTTGGATCAACATTGAGTTTTAAAGCAATTTCTACAGTCTCATCAAATTTAGCAGACTTTAAAGTCTTTATTGTATCAATTGCATCGCTTAAAGCATACTCTTTATTTGAATCAATTTTTTGTGATAATTCTTTTAATCTTTTTGCTATCTTAGCCATTTATTTTCTCCGCATTTTAAAGTGCTACCGCCTTTTACCTTGGCGGTGAAAGGATTAATCTACGATTTCAACACCCATAGAACGAGCTGAACCTGCAATAATTTTAGCAGCTTGATCTCTATCTTTAGTATTTAAATCTGCAATTTTCTTATCTACTATTTCTAAAACTTGAGCACGAGTTAATTTGCCAACCTTATTTTTAAGTGGATTATCCGTACCTTTAGAAATTCCAGCTGCTTTTTTGATCAAATCCGTAGCTGGCGGTTGTTTTGTAATAAAAGTAAAACTTTTATCTGCATAAACAGTGATAACAACAGGGATATTAAAACCTGCCATATCTTTTGTTCTTTCATTAAAAGCCTTACAAAACTCCATAATATTAACACCTTGCTGACCCAAAGCAGGGCCAACAGGTGGTGATGGGTTTGCTTTTGTGGCAGCAATTTGCAATTTAATTTCGCCTACGACTTTTTTAGCCATAACAAATCTCCTTACTTGATATAAATTAAATTATTTTCTCAACTTGAGAATATAAGATCTCCACTGGAGTTGAGCGTCCAAAAATAGAAACATTTAATTTTAATAAACCACGAACCATATCATACTCTTCTACAATTGCAGTAAAGTTTGCAAATGGCCCTTCTGTGATTCTCACATTTTCCCCTTCTTCAAAAGAAATTTTTGGTTTAGGCGCTGCACGATTGTGAACTTTTTCCAAAATCAAATTAATATCTTTTTCTGTTAAAGGGGTTGGCTTTTTGGATTCTCCAATAAAACGACCAACCTTTGGAAGAGATTGAATGCGATGCCAAAGCTCTGTATTTAAATCAAGAAGTGCAAAAACGTATCCTGAATACAAACTTCTTTCGCTAATCTTCTCCTTTCCATTCTTAAATTCAATAACATCTTCAGTTGGAACAACAATTTCTTTAAGTTGTTCTTCAATTCCGTTATCTTTTACTAAATTTTCAATGGCTCTTTTAACTGCCATTTCACTGCCAGCATAAGTTTGAATTGCATACCATTTATGAGTACTCATTTACTCTCCTTATACGATCGCAGAAACAATAGAGGACATAAGCCAATCCACTAACGCCAAAAACAAAGAAATCACCGCAACAACCACAAAAACTGTAATATAGGCATTTCTTACCTGTTCTTTTAAAGGAAAAATTACTTTCCTTAATTCGGCTTTTGATAATTTAAAATAAGTTATTAATTTTTCCATTTATTTAAACCTTAATTATGGCAGGGCAAGAGGGATTCGAACCCCCAACCATCGGATTTGGAATCCGGCGCTCTACCGTTGGAGCTATTGCCCTAAGGGCGCAAGCTTAACTTTTTAGCTTAACTTCTTTGTGAAGTGTATGTTTTTTTAATCTTGGGCAATATTTTTTTAATTCTAATTTTTCAGTAGTATTTTTACTATTTTTATAGGTGCTATAATTAATATCACCACATTCTTCACACTTTAAACCAACTTTAATTCTCATTTTAATTTTCCTTAAAAAATTAAAGCCAAGCTTTTAACTTGGCTTTATTAAATTATTTAATAATTTTAGAAACAACACCTGAACCAACAGTTTTACCACCTTCACGAATAGCAAAACGAGTTCCTTCTTCAAGTGCTACTGGAGCGATCAAGCTTACAGTAATTCTCACATTTTCACCTGGCATAACCATTTCAACACCATCAGCTAATTTAATCGAACCTGTAACATCAGTTGTTCTTACATAAAACTGTGGTCTATAGTTGTTAAAGAATGGAGTATGTCTACCACCTTCATCTTTATTCAAGATATAAACTTCAGCTTCAAAGTCAGTGTGTGGAGTAATTGATTTTGGTTTAGCAAGAACCATACCACGGATAACTTCTTCTTTTTTAGTACCACGAAGAAGAACACCTACGTTATCTCCTGCTTCGCCTTGATCCATTTCTTTTCTGAACATTTCAACACCTGTTACAGTTGTTGTTTGAGTATCTTTAATACCAACGATTTCGATAGTATCACCTACTTTTACAACACCTTTTTCAATTCTACCTGTAACAACAGTACCACGACCTGAAATTGAGAAAACATCTTCAATTGGCATCAAGAAGTCTTTTTCAGTATCACGAGTTGGAGTTGGAATATAGCTATCAACTGCAGCCATAAGATCCATAATTTTTGCTGACCATTCACCATCTTGTCCAGCTTTAGCTTCTTCAAGAGCTTTTAAAGCAGAACCAGAAATAATAGGTGTATCATCGCCTGGGAAATCATAAGAGCTTAATAATTCTCTAATTTCCATTTCAACTAACTCTAAAAGTTCAGCATCATCAACCATATCTGCTTTATTCATAAAAACAACAATATATGGAACGCCTACTTGACGAGAAAGAAGAATATGTTCTCTAGTTTGTGGCATAGGACCATCTGCAGCAGAAACAACCAAGATCGCTCCATCCATTTGTGCAGCACCTGTAATCATGTTTTTAACATAATCTGCGTGACCTGGGCAGTCAACGTGTGCATAGTGACGATTGTCTGTTTCATATTCAATATGAGAAGTAGCAATAGTAATACCACGCTCTTTTTCTTCTGGAGCATTATCGATATTATCATAATCTTTAAGCTCTGCTAAACCTCTTCTAGAAAGAACAGCAGAAATAGCAGCTGTTAAAGTAGTTTTACCATGGTCAACGTGACCAATAGTACCAATATTTACGTGTGGCTTATTACGTGAAAATTTTTCTTTAGCCATTTTTTTCCTCCGTATAAAAAATAAATTGAGCAAAGCAAGTCTTATATCTATATAATTTTTTCAATTCATGGAGCTCATAGCGGGAATTGAACCCGCGACCTCTCCCTTACCAAGGGAGTGCTCTACCTCTGAGCCATACGAGCGCTCAGAAAAATTATACACAATAACAGACAACAAAAACTCTTAAATGGGATATATACTGTAAGTTAAAGGTTTTAAAATACAGCTCCCAGTTCTTTTAAATTATTGGAGCGGGAAACGGGACTCGAACCCGCGACCCTCAGCTTGGAAGGCTGATGCTCTAGCCAACTGAGCTACTCCCGCAAAGCATGGTGGTGAGTCGTGGATTCGAACCACGGAAGGCGAAAGCCAGCAGATTTACAGTCTGCCCTCGTTGGCCACTTGAGTAACTCACCATAAAAATATTGCTTTTTCAATATTCTGGTCAAACACTGCTAAAATAAATGGAGCTGGTTAAGGGACTTGAACCCCCGACCTGCTGCTTACAAGGCAGCTGCTCTACCAACTGAGCTAAACCAGCAAAAATAAAAGTGAGATTATAACTCAAAAAAAAATTTTTGTCAAGACTTTTTTAGTTTTTCTATAAAATTTTAGTCTTGTAAAGTTTATTATCATAAACCAATATTATTTTTATCTATTTATGATAATCAAACAAATTTAAAAATTTCTTTGCTCTTTCGCTTTTTGGATTTTCAAAAAAACTTTTAGGATCATTTTCTTCGATGATTTTTCCTTCATTCATAAAAATGATTTTATCTGCTACAGCTTTAGCAAAACCCATTTCATGGGTAACAATAAGCATAGTCATACCCTCTTTTGCAAGATTTAACATCACTTCTAAAACTTCTCTAACAATCTCAGGATCCAGTGCTGCTGTAACCTCATCAAAAAGCATTAACTCAGGATTCATACATAAACTTCTTACTATGGCAATTCTTTGCTTTTGTCCTCCGCTAAGCTCTCTTGGATAAGCATGAATTTTATGCAAAAGCCCCACCTTTTCAAGCCAAATTTTAGCCTCTTTTAAAACCTCATCTTTCTTTCTTTTTTGCACTTTCATAGGCCCTAAAAGTATATTTTCTTCAACACTTAAATGCTCAAAAAGCTCATAAGATTGAAAAACCATACCAACTTTTTGACGCATTCTTGGCCATTCTTTAAAATCTTTATCTATTTTCTCATTATCAATATAAATATTACCACTTGCAATCTCTTCAAGCCCATTAATACAACGCAAAAGCGTAGATTTTCCACATCCGCTAGGACCTAAAATCACCACAACTTCTTTAGCCTTAACTTCTAAATTAATATCTTTTAAGGCGTGATGCGAACCATAATACTTTTGTAAATTTTCTATTTTTAGTATGCTCATTTTAGCTCCATTTTTTCTCTAATTTTCTTGAATATAAAGTGATGGGATAACAAAGTATAAAAAAGATAAAAAAAATCAAACCATAAATAACAAAAGGTGCAAAATCATTTCTATTATGAAATTCTATAATTTGTTGCCCTACTTTTACAAGCTCTACCGCACCGATTAAATAAGCAAAGGTTGTACTTTTAATCATGCGAGTAAGTAAATTCATGCTCATAGGAGTTAAACGACGCATAGCTTGTGGAATAATAATATAAACAAAACTTTGCACCGTATTTAAACCTAAAGATGATGCACTTTCATACTGATGTTTTGGAATACTCTGCAAGGAAACACGCACCAAATCCATCATCTCAAAACAACCCCAAATGCTAAAAACAATAATAGCTGCACTTACAGAACTCAAATCCCACCCAAACCATCTAGGAAAACCAAAATACACCACAAAAAGCCATACCAAAAGTGGCATAACACGCACAAATTCTAAACCTAAACGACAAAAAGCATAGATATAGGTATTTTTAAAACTCATTAAAATTCCCAAAAACAACCCACCTATCGAAGTAATAATAATGCTGATAAATGAAATTTCAAGAGTGACAAAAAGCCCTTGCCAGAGTCTTAAAAGCGTATCAGTATTTAAAAATTCAAGCATGAAGCAACCTTTTTTCAAACTTTAGCAAAATAAAAGACAAAGGCAAAATAATGCATAAATATCCCATAAACAACAAAAACAATAGCTCATCTGTCTTATAGGTTAAGGAATTTAAACTCTTCATTAAATTCACCAAATCTGGCAAGGCAATAATGCTAACAACTGAAGTTTCTTTGATTAAAAATATAATATTAGCACTAATACTTGGCATAGAAATAGCCAAAGCTTGCGGCAAAATCACATAACGCAAATTTCCAAATTTTGAAAAACCCAAAGAAAGTCCCGCTTCAAACTGCTGTTTTCTTATGGCTTCAAATCCCGCTCTTAAACTTTCAGCCATATAAGAACCTCCTAAAAAACTAAGTCCTACTATAGCACAAGCAAAAGAAGGCCTTAAAGTTTCTTCTACGCTTAAGCAAATCAAATCAAGCGGTGGAATTTGCTCTAAATGTATATTAAATTTAGGTAAAGCATAATATAAGAAAAAAAGTTGAATTAATAAAGGCGTATTTCTTGAAAACTCTATATAAAGCTTGCAAATATTTTCTAAAATTTTTATTTTAAAATAACTCATTAAAATACAAAACAAACCTATTATCAAAGAAAAAATAATTCCAAAAAAGCTTAGTTTTATCGTAAGCCAAGCAGCCGTTAAAAAAGCAGGAGCTTGAGCTAATATAAAATCAAAATCCATTCTCTACCTTAAATTTTTACCAAAGTTCTTTCATGATCATATCTTTATTTAAAATTTCAATTCTACCTTTTTTTGTATCAATAAGTTCTGAAATTTTAAGTTCTTTTAACACTCGAGATAAAGATTGTGCTCTAACATTTAAATCAATTGCAATTTGTTTTTGTGAAATTGTATCTAAATTTTTTTCATTTTCCAAAAGATACTTTAATAATCTCGTCCTTAAATCTAATGCATTTTGAGATAATTTCTTTTCTAAAATTTTGATTTTATCAAAAAGTGAGCTGATAAGTAAAAAATTAAATTCTTTATTTTCACTGCATAAATTTTGAAAATTAATAAAATCAATTTCCAAAATTTCTCCATCTTCTTCAAAGACAGCATTAGCAGGATAATTTAATTTTTTAAAAGCAGGCATTTCTGCTATAAAATTTGGAGGATTAAAATAATGCAAAGTAATTTCTTTATCACTTGATGTACTTTTATAAATGCGTATTTTTCCCTTGAGTAAAATAAAAAAATTTTTAGCCTCTTCGCCTTCATAAAATAAAATACTATTTTTTTGAAATTTTTTTAATTTTCCTACACTAGATAAAAGTTCTAAATAGTCTTTCATTATATACATTTTCCATTCTTAACTTATGTTAAATTTAATTTATCTTATTTTTGCTATATTAACGCCATAAAATTAACATTTAAGAAAGGCTTATATGAAATTTGAAACAATTAATCAAGAAAGCATAGCAAAACTCATGGAAATATTTTATGAAAAAATTAGAAAAGATAAGGATTTAGGGCCTATTTTTAACAATGCTATTGGAACAAACGATGAAGAATGGGAAGAACATAAAGCAAAAATAGGAAATTTTTGGGCAGGCATGCTTTTAGGCGAAGGTGATTATAATGGGCAACCCTTAAAAAAACATCTAGATTTACCTCCTTTTCCTCAAGAATTTTTTGAAGTTTGGCTAGGACTTTTTGAAGAAAGTTTAAATATGGTTTATAATGAAGAAATGAAAGCAGTTATTTTACAGCGTGCACAAATGATAGCTTCACATTTTCAAAATATGCTTTATAAGTATGGTGGACATTAATTTGGCAATTTTTTTGCCAAATCTTTTTTTACCTTTTGTAAAATCTCCTCATCCTTAGAAAAATCAAAAAATTTAAACTCATTTCCATGTTGCATAAAACCATCGAGCAAATCTCCACTCAAACGATTTTTAAGATCAAGCTCTGCTATTTTAAACCCATCTAAAGTGCTAGCAAATTCTTTTAAACGACTCGGAATTTCTTTAAGTTTAGTATAAAGATAGCAAGTACTTTTAAGCCCTACACGGCCTACACGGCCACGAAGTTGATGTAAGGTAGCAAGTCCTAAACGTTCCGCCCCCACAATCACTATCATACTCAATCTTGGCAAAGAAATACCTACTTCCACCACTGTAGTGCTTAGTAAAATATTTCCCTCATCTCTAAAACGCTCTAAAATTTCATCTTTTTGTTTATCTTTTCCATGAGTTACAAAAACTTTTTCATAATGACTCTGCCAATATTCTTTGGCCTGCTCTAAAGAAAGATAAGGAATCTTATCACTAGCACTCACTAAGGGATAAATAATGATAATTTGATGATTTTTAGAAATTTCTTCCTTGATCTTCTCGCTAAGCTTAGAAAAACCTTCATTTTGTATGCAATAAGTTGTAATATCTTTTTTAAAAGGCATTTGTTTAATAAAGCTAAAATTTAAAAGTTCAGATTGTATCATGCTTAAAGTTCTTGGAATAGGCGTAGCCGAAAACTGTATAAAATGAGGGGCAAATTCTTGTTTATTTAAAGAATGAATTTTTTCACGCTGAGCTGATCCAAAACGATGTTGTTCATCTATCATTACAAGCACGGCATTATGACTTTCTAAATGAATTAAAGCGTGAGTGCCTATGATAAGATTTGCTTTTTGGATATTTTGTTCTAAATCTTTTTCTTTTTTACCCCCTTTAATAAACAAAATATTCATAAAATCAGGTAAAAATTTCTTAGCCTCTTCATAAAGCTGATACGCTAAAATACTAGTAGGTGCCATTAAAATAGCTTGCTTAGGATAAACCATCAAAGCCGCACCGAGTAAAACCAAGGTTTTACCACACCCCACATCACCCATAATCACACGCCTTTTGGCTTCTTTTGAATGCAAATCTTTTTCTATATCTTTTAAGGCGTTAAGCTGATCTTTAGTAAGAGAAAAAGGCAAATCTTTAAGCCAATTAGCTATATTAAAAACATTGATTTGATGAGCTTTAAAATGCGTTTTTTTAGCTTTTAAACGCTTTAAAAAATTATATATTTCTATATATTTTAAATCTTTGCTAAAATTTTGCAAATTTTCAAACATAAAAAAACTTTTTTCATCATAAGTATGTAAATTTAAAAGAAAATGTATATATTTATCCTCTATGCCACTTTCTTTTAAATTTTCATAATTAAGATATTTATGTATAAAAGCAGCAATTTTTGCATCTTTTAAACCTAAAATTTGATACTTTGGACTAAAACCCTCAAAAGAAGTTAAAATTTTAGGATTGTTAAATTGCCAAGTGTGATTAAAACGCGAGAGCTTGGCATTAAAAATAAGCTCTTTTCCTACCTTACAAATCCTAAAATGCCAAGCTCTAGGATGAAAAAACACAAAAGAAATATTTTCTTGCCATTCTTCACAAAAACCTAAACCAAAAAGTTGATTTTTTCTTGAACTAACGCTTTTTATAGTGATTTTTTGGGTGCAAATTTCATTTTCTTTGGGATTTTTACTTGGATTTAAATTTTCAATTTTTTTAGGTAAAAGAAGGGCTAAATCAATAGCACTTCTAATTTTTAATTTTTTAAAAAATTCAAAATCACTTTCTTTAATTTTCATTTTGTATGCTTGCAAAACTTATATTTAAAAGCTCTTGATGTTTTTTAATATAAGCATTGATGGTTTCAAGTTTAACCTTTTCCATAAGTTTTAACTCTTCTTTATAATATCCTAATTTTAAACCTTGATAAAATTCATTAAAGGTCATAGATAAACGCTTGCTTAAGCTTTCATAACGCAAAGGAGTTGATCCTATGAGAAAATTTTTAGCTTGATCAAGTTCATTTTGAGTCATGCCATTTTTTATAAAATCTTCAAAAAGCTCTTTTACGATTTTTTTAGCTTCTTTAGCGCTTTCATTTTTAGTTTGTAAATATCCAAAAACTCTAGAAAAAGACATATTCATATCAAGCATAGCATAAGCTGAGTATGCAAGACCTCTTTTAACGCGAATTTCTTCCATAATCCTTGAACCAAATCCTCCTTGCCCTAGAACAAATAATGCAATTTTTGCAAGATATAAATCCTTATCTTTAAAATCAGCAAAAAAAGGTGTAGCAAAATAAATATAAGCTTGTTCACTTTCTGGGCGTAGCAAAATTTCATCTTTGATGTTTTTGCTTAACTCATATTTTTTTGGAGTATTTTTCTTACCTATTTGAAGTTTTGATAAGAGTTTTAAAAGATCTTCCTTGGCTTGTTTTTCTTCTAAATCTCCTCCTAAAATCACAACCAAATCACTAAGATGGATAAAATTTTTATAAAAATTTTGCAAATCTTTTAAAGACAAAGTTTCTATACTTTTTTCATCCCCATCATTTGGACTTTGAAATTCTTTACATTTAAAAATTTGAGTATTGAGTAAATTTTTTGCTAAATAATCAAAATCACTATTTTTACTCGCGAGCTCACCTAAGGCATTGATTTTTAATTTTTGCAAAGTTTTTTCTTCTATTCTTGGTTTTAAAAGCAATTTTTCTAAACTCTTTAAAGCAAAATCAAAATTTTCTTTCAAGCAAGAAAGATTGATTTCCAAGCTTTCAAAACCACTACTTGCCTCTAAATTTATCGCTCTAAATTCTAAATCCTTAAAAAATTTATCATCCACGCCTTCATTTAAAATACGTGAAAACATCTTAGCTAAACCTGCTATTTCATCATAACTTCTAGCGCAATTTCTAAAAACAAGCTTTAAAACAACAATGGGAAAATCAGAATTTTTTTCAAAAATAAAAGGGATTTTAACACCCCTACTCTCTAAATACTGCATTAAAACCTTTCTAAAATTTCATAAGCGGTATTGCGTTTAGCTGGATTTTCGCCTAAACTTCTAATCAGCCTTATCATCTCATCTTGATTCATTCTATAACTTGCTCCTGCAGCACTTACTACATTTTCTTCCATCATAGTTGAGCCTAAATCATTGGCCCCAAATTTTAAAGCAAGCTGGCCTATAAGTGAGCCTTGAGTCACCCAAGAACTTTGTAAATTTTTAAAATTATCTAAATAAAGTCTTGCTAAAGCTAAAAGTCTTAAATACTTGTTAGAACTTTGTTTCATAATCTCTGGATGTTTTTGGATTAAAGCAGTATTATCACTTTGAAAGCTCCATAAAATAAAAGCTCTAAAACCACCTGTTTCATCTTGTAATTTTCTTAAATGTTCAAAATGATCGATGATTTCTTCATCATTTTCAACCGTTCCAAACATCATGGTAGCTGTACTTTTCATACCGATTTTATGAGCTTGGCGATGTACTTCTAACCAAGTAGCTGTATCGCATTTATTGGGTGCGATAATATCACGCACCCTATCACTTAGCACCTCAGCTCCCGCTCCTGGTATAGAAAATAAACCCTTAGCTTGTAATCTTTTTAACACTTCAGTGATTGAAATTTTAGATGCTTTTGCAATATAAGCGATTTCAACTGCTGAAAAACCATGCACAGTGATATTTGGATAATGTTCTTTTATCCAAGAAACTAATTCTTCATACCATTCTATTTTTAATTTTGGGTGCACCCCGCCTTGAAAAAGAATTTGTGTACCCCCAATAGCTTCAAGCTCCTCTATCTTCTTGCCTATCTCTTCAAAACTTAAAATATAAGCATCATCTTCTTTATGATGGCGATAAAAAGCACAAAAAGAACAATCAATACAACAAACATTGGTATAATTAATATTTCTATCCACAACAAAAGTGGTAATTTTTTCAGGATGAAGTTCTAATTTTCTTTTATAAGCCATTTCTCCAAGTTCAGTTAAACTCGCATGATCTAATAAATCTAAAGCTTCTTTTTTATCCAGTCTTTTCAAAATTTTTCCTTGTTTTTTACATAATTAAAATAATTATAGCATTTAAAATATAAATTATGCTATAGTTTCGCTTATGAATTACATTGAACTATTAAAAAATAATAAAAATATCAGAATATTAGCTTCGGTTCAGTTTATAGTATATTTTGGAGCATGGTTTTCTCAAACAGGAGTTTTTACCCTTTTGGTTGAGCTTAATGCTCCTACTTGGGCAACAGCTACAAGTGCTATGCTTGCTTTTTTACCTGGAGTTTTACTTGCTCCTATTAATGGCGTCATAGTAGAGAAAAATAAACCTAAAAAACTTTTACTCAGTATGATTAGCATAGAATTAATTTCTATTTTTTGTCTTATTTTTGTCACAAGTCTTAGCATGCTTTGGCTTTTATTTATTTTAATTTTCATAAGACTTTGTGTTGCTTCGATTTATTTTCAAGCTGAAATGAGTTTATTGGCCAAAATTTTAACCCCTCAAGAACTTAAACTCGCTAATGAAATGCACAGTGTCATTTGGGCGATTTCTTATACAGCAGGTATGGCAAGTGCGGGAATTTTTATTTATTTTCTAGGAGTTAAAACCGCTTTTTTATTTGACTGTATACTTATACTCATAGGCATTTCTTTTTTAGTAAGATTAAGCATTCCTGATTTTCATCAAAAAACACAAAGTCGCTTTTTTACCATGATAAAAGAAGGATTTTTCTATGTTTTAAATAATAAAATAATTTTTCATCTTATTTTACTTCATGCTTTTATAGGTTTAACTGCTTATGAAACCTTGGTTACGCTTTTAGCACAACATCAATATAAAGAAGTTTTATCCGCTGCTTTAGTAATAGGGTTTTTAAATGCGGTACGTGCTTGTTCTTTAGCTATAGGACCTATGATTTTAAGCAAATTTATTAATGATAAAAATTTATTTTACATGTATCTTGGTCAAGGTTTTGGTATTATACTTTGGGCTTTAACTCAATTTAATTTTTATATTTCTTTTTTAGGTTTAATTGGTGCAGGTTTTTTTACCTCAGCGCTTTGGGCTTATACTTACACCATGATACAAAAAAATGCTGACAAAGAATATCATGGTAGGGTAATCGCTTATACAGATATGATTTATCTTAGTTTTAGTGCTATTATTTCAATGCTTATGGGCTTTTTATTTGAAATAGGCTTGAGTTTAGAACTGATTACAGGTTTATTAGGTATGATTTTTATCTTTGCGGCATTTTATTGGAGGTGGTTTTATAAAAAATATTTGTGAAAATTCACAAATATTTTAAATTTTAAACAAATCCTGAAGATTTTTCATTGCTTCTTCATTGCTGATGGCATTATTTAGCTGTGATGAACTTAATTCATTGAGCTCTATTTCATAACCACTTAACATAGAAGCAAGGCGAATATTAATACCATTTTTTCCTATAGCTTTACTTTTTTGTTCGCTATTTAAACTTACAATAGCTTTTTTATCTTCAATTTTTACAGAATTTACAATAGCAGGAGCCAAGGCACGAGAAATTAAAATTTCACTCTCATTTGTAAATTCTATACAATCAATATTTTCATTATGAAGCTCTTTGCTTACTGCATTAATTCTTACACCTTTAACACCTACTGTAGCGCCTACAGGATCGATATTTGCTCCATTGGCCTGAAGAATGATTTTTGCTCTTTCACCTGGAATTCTAGCACATCCTATAATATTGACATAACCATCTTTGATTTCTGGAACCTCAGCTTCAAGTAAACATTCTAAAAATTTAGGACTTGTACGACTAAGCTCGATTTTAATACCCTTATCTGTATAAACACGGCGTATCACAGCTTTTACCACATCACCTATTTTAAACTTTTCCCCTTTAATGCGATTTTTTCTTGGTAAAAAAGCTCTTAATTCATCTATTTCAATAAAAGTATTTTCTTCATTATCCACTCTAACAACTGTACCAAAAACCATTTGCCCTACTTTGTTTTTATATTTTTCAAAAATAGTTTGTTCTAATAATTTTTGTATATGATATTCAAGTTCTTTGTGCAAGGTATTTACCGCAGTTCTTCCTAAATTTTCCAAAGAACATTCATAGGTTAATTCATCTCCTATTTCAACATCTGGAGCTTCTGATTTTGCCTTACTTAACGCGATAAAACTCTCACTTTTATTTTGCAATCTCTCGTCATTATCTGCTACTATGGTGATTTTTTGATAAAGATTTAAATTTTTAGGATCCACAAAAAACTCATATTCTTGTCCATAAATTCTTTTTGCAGTATTGATTAAAGCGGTAGCTACCTTTTCTCTTACATTCTCTAAGTTTAAATTTTTTTCATTAGCAATAGATTCGATAATATCTGCTATCTTTTCCATATTTTATAAAACCTTTTTTGTGGGAAATTTAAAAATGTAGATAAAAATTATATCCTTAATAAGTTTAATTAAAAGTAAAATTTGCTAAAATTATAGATTAAAATGAAAATTCTTAAGGATTTAGCTATGGAATTAAAATTGGCAAGAACTTTGATTAATGAAAAACCTAAAAATATTAGCCTAGAAAAAATCGAAGAGGCTATAGAAAAAGAAGGACAAAAGTTTTTTTATTTTGATAAAGATAATACACACAAACAACTCATTGCCCTTGTAAATCATTTTGAAAAAAAAGGAGTAAGCATTTATCATAGAACCGTAAAATACGGACTTGATGATAATGATTTTATGTATGAGGTACATATTCTTTGAGTGCTAAAAAACTTTTTATCCAAACTTTAGGTTGTGCGATGAATGTCAGAGATTCTGAGCATATGATCGCAGAATTAGCACAAAAAGAAAATTACGCACTAACAGAAGATATCAAAGAAGCAGATCTTATTCTTATTAATACCTGTTCAGTGCGTGAAAAACCTGTGCATAAACTTTTCTCAGAAGTGGGTGGCTTTGAAAAAGTTAAAAAAGAAGGTGCTAAAATAGGAGTTTGTGGATGCACTGCATCACATTTAGGAAATGAAATTTTCAAACGTGCTCCTTATGTGGATTTTGTTCTAGGGGCAAGAAATATTTCCAAAATCACTCAAGCTATAAAAACTCCAAAATTTATGGGCGTGGACATAAACTATGATGAAAGTGAATTTGCTTTTGCAGATTTTCGAAATAGTATTTATAAATCCTATATTAATATCTCCATAGGTTGTGATAAACACTGCACTTATTGTATAGTGCCACATACTAGAGGAGATGAAATTTCCATACCTTTTAACATCATCTACAAAGAAGCTCAAAAAGCCGTTGAAAAAGGCGCTAAAGAGATTTTCTTGCTAGGACAAAATGTCAATAACTACGGCAAAAGATTTAGAAACGAACATAAAAAAATGGACTTTTCAGATCTTTTAGAAGAACTTAGCACTATAGAAGGTTTGGAGCGCATTCGCTTTACAAGTCCACATCCTTTGCATATGGATGATAAATTTTTAGAAGTTTTTGCCAATAATCCAAAAGTTTGCAAATCCATGCACATGCCTTTACAAAGCGGCTCAAGTGAAATTTTAAAAGCTATGAAGCGTGGCTATACTAAAGAATGGTATTTAAATAGAGCTTTAAAACTTAGAGAACTTTGTCCAAATGTTAGCATTTCTACAGACATTATTGTAGCTTTTCCAGGGGAAAGTGAAAAAGATTTTGAAGAAACTATGGATGTTTTGGAAAAAGTGCGTTTTGAACAAATTTTTTCTTTTAAATACTCCAAACGCCCTTTAACAAAAGCTGCAACCATGCCTAATCAAATCGATGAAGAAACAGCTTCAAGAAGACTTAGCACCTTACAAAATCGTCATAGTGAAATTTTAGATGAAATTGTAAAAAAACAAGAAAATAAAACTTTTAAAGTTTTATTTGAAGAATTAAGAGCAGGCAATAGCATTGCTGGAAGAACAGATAATAATTTTTTAGTTCAAGTTGAAGGTAGCGAAGAACTTTTAGGGCAATTTAAAGAAGTAAAAATAACTAATGCAAAGCGTATGGTTTTATATGGGGAAATCGTTTAAAATCCATTGCTTAACATATATAATTTTCATCTTGCAATGGCTTATTTTTTTAAGCTGTAAAAAGCACTATAAAGGTGAAAAAGTTGACCGTAAAGCTGGTGTGATACTTTTTTGGCATGGAAAATTAGCACTCATGCCTTTTGCGTTTAGACATTATAGACAAAAAAATAAAAAAGCCTATGTCATGATCTCCCACCATAAAGATGGAGAACAAATTGCAAAAATCATCAAGCTTTTCGGTCTTGATACTGTAAGAGGAAGCACTTCAAGGGGTGCTAGCAGTGCACTTAGAGCTGCATTTAAAGTTTTAGAACAAAATGACGATATAGTTATCACGCCCGATGGTCCACGAGGGCCTTATCATAGTATTTCAGATGGTTCTATCATTTTGGCTCAAAAAAAAGAACTAAAGATAAGAATTTTAAACTATGAAGCAAATCGTTTTTGGGAATTTAAAAGTTGGGATAAGATGATCTTGCCAAAACCTTTTAGTAAGATTACTTATAGTCTAAGTGAACCTTTGGATATTTTATCTTTAGATAAAGAAAAAGCTAAAGAATTTCTAATGGAACAATTTGATAAAATTAGCTTAGCTGATCAATTTAAGGAATGAAATGTTATTTTTACTTAAAAAAATATTTCCACAACTTTTTATTAGTATTATTTTAGAAGATAAAAAAAATATTGTAAAAGCTTCTATTTATAGAGGAAATAAACTAATCAGTAGCAATGAAAAAACTTTTGATAAAAGCGAAAATTTATTAGAATACATAAAAAATTTAAGCAAGCATTTCTTATTTTACCACACTACTTTATTTTTGGATGCCAAAGAACAAGGATTAATACCTAGTACAAATATTCAAGATTGTGAGCACTTTAATATAGGAAAAATCAGCTTACAGCATATTTTGTTTAATAATGCCCTTGTTTATACGGCTACCGAACATGTGGAATATTATAGCGAGCTTTTTGAAGAATATAGAGGTTTAGATTTTTTATATTCCCCTTTTGCCCTTCTTTACTACAATATACAAAAAGAAAAACAGCCTGATGATCAAATTTTACTTTATGGATTTAAACAAGGACATCTTTTGGCAATTATTGTTGCTAAAGGCAATACTATTTTATACGGTGATTTTAAAATATTTGAGCAAGAATTAGGTTTAGAGCTTGAACTTCCATCAGAAGATAATCAAGAAATTGAAAACAACAACGATGATACTGAAGTTACCTTAGATAACTTCAATGAAGCCTTAAATAATAAATTTGACCTACTTGATCAAGAAAATAATCTTGAAACTTTGGATAATAATGATAATTTTAATCTTGATGAATTAAATCAATTTAGCAACGATATGGAACTTTGTCGTTATATTATTACGAGCATTGAAAAATTTTACAATGATGATAAATATGCTGGGGTATTTATCAATGGTATTTTATTATATAGCGAATCAGATATTAACATAAGTGCTATTGATTTTTTAGAAAGTGAAACTTTTTTAGAGATAAAAACGAAACAAATCAACACCTTAGATCTTATGATAGAGTTGATGCGAAAGGAGCTTAAATGACTTATAGCTTCATACAGCCAAGAAAAAAACCTATTTTCACACTCTTTGATAAAATTTGGCTAGGACTTTTTGGTTTTAGTATATTATTTATCTTGCTAGTATATTTTACATATACAATAAAAATTGCATTAATCAATAGCTCTATCGATGATGAAAAACAACAAGTTATAGTGCTTCAAAATCAAACTAAGCAAAATGAAATGCTTTATGAAATTTTATTTGATCAAAGCCAAATAGCGAAAAATTTTAACACTCAAAATCAAATTGTTAAAGAAAGCTTAAGAAATCTATTTGATATTATTGTAAAAACTGATAATATTACTCTTGAAAGTGTTGAACAAGACGAATATTCCTTAAAACTTATCGGAGTCACTCCTACAAGAGAAATGTTTACTCTACTTTTAGAAACCCCTTTAAAAAGCATCTTTGATCAAAGCTATACAACCTATTATCGCTTAGATAATGGGTGGTATCGTTTTGTTAGTATTAGTAAACAAATTCCAGGAGTTACAGATGAAAGATAAAAGCCTAGAAGAAATTGATTTATCAAAGCTTATCATTTGCGCGTTAAGTTTTATAAGCGTTTGCACAGCCTTGATCTTATTTTTACTTTTGCCGACATTAAAAAATTACAAACAAGCAAATCTTAGAGAAAACTCACAACTTGCCATCTTAAAAGCCGCTAAATCAAAATTTGACTTTAGTGAAGATAAAATATCAACCCTAAGAAGCGAAAACAACAAAAGTTTAGAGCAATTTGAGCAAAATTTTAATATAGGAAATTTTGATATTTTTTTACAAAAATATTTTCAAAATGTAAAAATTCAAGAAACTAAGCCCGAAAAACAAGAAAAATATCTAAAAAACCGCTTAGCCATTAAAGCGACAATGAACAATCCTAGAAGGCTTTATGATTTTATTGATGCTCTAAAAAACTATAATAACTTAATCAAGCTTGATTATCCGCTTAATCTTAAAGCAGGAGAGCAAGGCATCTCTATAGATCTTACTCTCAAAGTTTATTCAAGCTAAACTCACATCTTCACCTTTTAAAATTTGATTCATAGTATTCATTGCACACATTTTTCCACACATGGAACATGAGTTTAAATCATCAGGGTGACGCTCATTAAACATTTTTTTAGCCTTTTCTCCATCAATAGCAAGCTTAAACATTTTCTCCCAATCTATCTCTTGTCTAGCCTTACTCATCTCATCATCCCTTGCTCTTTCTTTTGGAAGTTTGGCTATATCTCCTGCATGAGCTGCAATTTTAGTCGCAACTATACCCTCTCTAACATCTTCTAAATTTGGAAGTCTTAAGTGTTCAGCAGGTGTTACATAGCACAGCATATCAGCACCGCTAGCTGCAGCCACAGCTCCTCCAATAGCACCACTAATATGATCATACCCTGCGCCAATATCTGTTACCAAAGGTCCTAAGACATAAAAAGGCGCTCCTTTGCATAAACGCTTTTCTAATTGCATATTTGCCTCTATTTCATTAATAGCCATATGCCCTGGACCTTCTATCATTACTTGAACCCCAACATCCCAAGCCCTTTGGGTAAGAAGCGATAATTCTATAAGCTCTGAAATTTGCGCCCCATCACTTGCATCGTGAGTAGAGCCAGGACGCAAAGCATCGCCCAAAGATAAAGTTACATCGTATTTTAAACAAATGTCAAGCAAATCATCATAATACTCAAAAAAAGGATTTTCGGCATCTTTCATCATCATCCAAGCATAAAGCACAGAGCCTCCTCTTGAAACTATATTTGTAAGTCTTTTACTTTGTTTAAAAATATGCGCTGCGCGAGAATTAATACCTGCATGAATTGTCATAAAATCAACCCCACTTTTAGCATGATGATATACAACATCTAAAAAGTCTTTAGCACCAATTTGTTTTAAATCTTTTTCTAAAAATCCTACCGCATCATATACAGGAACTGTTCCTATCATAGCTTTTGAAACATTAACAAGCTCGTCTCTAAAACGACTTGTTTTGCCATAATTGCTTAAGTCCATAATCGCTTCTATGTCAAATTTATGAGCGAGCTCTACTTTTTTCATTTCCTCGCTATAATCAACGCAATCATTTGAAACTCCTAAATTTACATTAACCTTAGTACGCAGTCCAAAACCTATACCATTTGGATCAAGACTTTTATGATTAATATTTGCAGGGATAATAATTTTACCGCAAGCAATATTTTCAAGCAAAAAATCTTTACTTAAATTTTCTTTTTGTGCAACAATCTGCATTTCTTTAGTAAAAACACCTTGTTTGGCATAATTCATTTGAGTTTTCATAAATTTATCCTTTAAAAAATTTGGATAAATGAAGGGTGAGTATAAATTTTTAAAGTATTGAAATTTATAAATCTTCCCGACGCTGGCATTATCCAGATCCGGTTCGGTCTAAGCTTTTAGCTTACTCTCAGCCTGTTACACAAGCTCCCGTCATTTATGTTTTAATTATACACTTTAAATATTTATTTTTGCTTTATGCGTGCAGTCTTTGTAAAATTTATAAGTTCTTCTGTAGTTTTTATATGATAAGGAAGTTTTCCAAGGCAATATTTAAAAATTTCAGCAGCTGCTAAAGCATCATCTAAGGCCCTATGATGCGTATTTTCCACGCCCAGAAATTCTTTCAAAACCTCTAGTTTATATTTTGGACTTTCTATACAACATTGTGCAAATTCTATAGTGCAAATACGACGATTAAGCAAAATGCCAAAACCACACTCATTTAAAGCCTTAGAAATAAAACTATAATCAAAACGCACATTATGCGCTACAAAAATACTGTCTTTTAAAAAAAGCCTAAAATCACTTAAAACCTTTGCTAAACTTGGAGCATTTTCCACCATCTCATAAGTAATACCCGTAAGTTCGGTTATATTTTCTGGAATTTCTTTTACTTTAACAAAACTTTGAAAGCGTCCAATTTCTTTAGAATTTTGAATTTTTACTGCTCCAATTTCTAAAATTTCCCCCTTACTTACACCGCCAGTACTTTCTATATCTACTATGCAAAAAATTTCATCTTTAATTTTTGTTGTGCGTGTTTTAAGGGTAAAAATATTATCTTTATTCAAAGTTAAACCCAAACCCAAAAGCTCAAAAGTTTCCAAATCTAAATCAAAATTTTTTAATTCTTCAACTTTGGCAAACTCTTGCATCACCCAATCATAAGGCTTGCTTTGCTTATTTAATATAGAAATAATCTGATCAATTTGCTGTAAACTCAAAATTCAAGCTTTAAAGATGAAATTGCAGTTTTATAATCATTAGAAGAAAAAATATAACTTCCAGCCACCAAAATATCAGCTCCGGATTCTTCTAAATCGCTAGCATTTAAACCATTAACACCACCATCAACCTCTATAAAAACTTTAGCATTTTTTTTATCAATCATTTGGCGCAATTCTTTGATTTTTTCATGCACCAAAGGTAAAAATTTTTGTCCACCAAATCCAGGATTAACACTCATTAAAAGTACCATATCTACAAATTCTAGCATGTGTTTAATAGAATCAATAGGAGTGTGCGGATTTAAAACAATAGCAGGATGGATTCCTTGACTTCTTATATATTCACAAAGTCTTATAGGATGAACTTCGCTTTCCATATGAAAAGAAATGAATTTTGGTTTCAAAGGGATAAAAAGATCTATAAATTTACTTACATCTTTAACCATCAAATGCACATCTAATGGCAACTTACTAATAGTTGAAATTTTTTCGATCACGCAAGGTCCAAAAGTCAAATTTGGAACAAAGTGTCCATCCATTACATCAATATGTAAAAGATCTGCACCTGCAGCTTCAATAGCTTTAACTTCTTCTTCTAATTTCAAAAAATTTGCAGACAATAAACTTGGAGCTACATACATGATCAAAACCTTAAAGTATATATAAATGTGATAAATAATATTTTATCGACTTATATATTAAAAAAACTATAAATTATGGAATATTTTAAGCTTAATTTTGATAAAATCTCCATTTAAAAATTTTCATAAGGACAAGAAAATGGCAAGAGTATGTCAAATCACAGGCAAGGGTCCAATGGTGGGTAATAATGTCAGCCATGCTAACAATAAAACAAAAAGACGCTTTTTACCTAATCTCAGAACAGTTCGTGTAACTTTAGAAGATGGCACCACGAGAAAAATGAGAATTGCAGCTTCTACTCTAAGAACTCTAAAAAAACAAAATTCTAAATAATTTTGAGGATTTATTCCTCAATTTTAAAATTTCCAATTTAAAAATAAACTTTAATAAATCACTTATATAACACACATTTAAAAATTATTATTAATTTTATTATTTTTTAAGCCAAAAATATCTTTTAATAGTGTAAAATACCTTGTTAAATGAATTTTAAATTTCACTAATACAAGGAGAGTTTATGCTACATGAATATAGAGAATTAATGTCAGAGCTAAAAGGTAAAGATGCTCATTTTGATAAACTATTTGATCGTCATAATGAACTTGATGACATGATTAAAGATGCAGAAGAAGGTAGAACTTCTCTTAGCAGCATGGAAATTTCAACCTTAAAAAAAGAAAAGCTTCATGTAAAAGATGAACTTAGCCAATATCTAGCAAATTATAAAAAATAAGGCAAAACAATGTTTGGAAGTAAAATAAACCATTCTGATCTTCAAAAACTTGAAGAAGAAAATAAAAATCTTGCACATAAAATTGAAAAATTTCAATCGGAAAATTTAGAATTAAAAAATAAAATTACATCATTAGAACAAGAGGCTTTAGAGTCTAAACTTAAAACAGATCTTTTAAATGTTTTATTAACCGGAGTTTTAAAAAATATTACTATTGTTCAAGGCGATATGCTAGAAAATGTAAATAAGGCAGAAGTTATCTCTAGCTATTCTAAAACTTCTCTTGCTGAAATGGATGAACTTAACCATATTGCTAATTCTATCAATGCTTCCTTAGGAGATATTACAGAATCAGCCAATAAAACAAGAGATGCTGCAGGAACCTTACATAGAAGTGTAGATGAAATTACTAATGTAATCAATCTAATTAAAGATGTTTCCGATCAAACCAATCTTTTAGCTCTTAACGCTGCTATAGAAGCTGCACGCGCAGGTGAACATGGACGTGGTTTTGCTGTTGTTGCTGATGAAGTAAGAAAACTAGCTGAAAAAACACAAAAAGCAACCACAGAAGTTGAAATGAATATCAACCTTCTAAAGCAAAATGCGAATGAAATGTATACTCAAAGTGAGCAAGTTGAAAAAATTTCCATAGATTCTAATGCTCATATTATGAGTTTTTCCGAAAAATTTACTCACTTAGTAAATGAAGCGCATTCTACTAATTCAAATGCAGTTGGTATCGCTTCAGAAGCTTTCGTATCTTTAGCAAAACTAGATCATATAGCTTTTAAATTAAATGGTTATAAAGAAATTTTTTCCAAATCAGGAAAGCAATTAGCTGATCACACATCTTGTCGCTTAGGAAAATGGCTTGCTAGCACAGGAAAAGAAAGATTTGGGCAAAATAAAAGCTTCTTAAAAATTAACGAGCCACATGAAAAAGTTCATGAAAATATGAATAATGCCATAACAATAGCAAATACAGAAGATATTAGCAAAGATATTACTCAACACAGCATAATTAATAAATGTGAAGTTGCCGAAAATGCATCGCTTGATCTTTTCAATGTATTTAAAGAAATGCTTGATGAGTCAGTTCATTAAAATCCTAGGTTGAACCTTTTTAAGGTTTAACCTAAATAATCTTTAATTTTCCTCTCTTTTCCTTTAAAAACCACATATAAGCAAAATCAAGCAAAGGCGTTCTTATCATATTTTTACATTTTTTTTCAAAATCCTGCACCTTAACATAAACAGCTTCAATCTCTTCATCATCAACTCCACCTCCAGAAGAAATTTTATCTTTTTCATCAACTTCTGCGAAATAAAAACTTTGCTTGCTTACACCTGAACCAAACCCTGTATAAAAATCTCCTATTTTTTCTAAATTTTTAGGAGCATATCCTAGTTCTTCTATACATTCTTCTTTTGCTATTTCCTCTAAAGATAATTTTTTATCTACAAGTCCTGAACAAAGCTCTATAGTATAGCCCATATTATCATCTTTTACATAATCTTTATCATGCATTTGATGATACCAAAGTGGTATGCGAAATTGGCGTACAAAAATAAAACTTTCTAATTCTTTATGATACAAAAGCACTGAAACACTATCTTTAGATTCTATAAAATCCCAAGTACAAAACTTACCATTACTTTCATAAGCAAATCTCTTAGGCTTAATATAATTTGATTTTTCAAAAGAAAGTTCTTTTAAATTTTTAAACGCCATAATAAAACCTTTTATTTATTTTTTACATTGTACTTTATTTTTGCTTTTTTGAAAATATAAAGGTGATTAAAGCCTTAAAAAATTAAAAATCATATTTATAACTCAACCAAAAACTCCTTCCTTCTGTATAGTCTTGATAGCGATTTGCATATCCAGCAGGATTAGCCCCATCCCATTTAGTAACTTGAGGATCGAAGAAATTTTTATCAAAAAGATTTTGCACTGCAAAACTTAAGCTAGATTGCTTATTAATTTTATAATTTATCCCTAAATCCACTATATAAAAAGGCTTATATTTTTGCCATGGCAGACTACCATTACCGCCACCTTTTGCTTTAGCTATAGTATCAAGTCTTGCTCGTGTTTTTATATAGGAACTAAATTTACCTCGCTCATAGTTTAATTTTAACATTGCCATATGCCTTGGTAAATTTTCTATTCTATCACCACCAAACCAATTTTTTTGACCATCTTTGTAGCGATTATCCATAAAAGTATAACTTGAATTTAGGCTAAAGCCATTGTAAGTTTTGGTATTAAATGCAAATTCTATACCTTTAGTCTGTGTTTTTCCAAGATTAATAGGACGCGTACAAACAGTGCCATTGCTACAATTAATACCATTTTGTATACCTGTTAAATCTTCACTACTGATTTGATTTGTAAAATCAGTAATAAATCCTGTGATAGAATAATGTGCAAAATCAAATATCCTAAAATCAACACCCAATTCATAATTTATACTTTCTTCTGGTTTTAAGTCAGGGTTTCCAAAATAAGCATTACCATTGGCATAATTATAATATCCATTTGTCAACTCCTTAGCAGCAGGAGTTTTATAGCCTTTTGAAACACCTCCTTTAAAGGCTATATTATCATTTAAGTGATAAACCAAATAAACCCTAGGCGTAAATTCAGAATCAAACAAATCGCTATAAATATAACGCAAACCTGTAGTAAAAATCAAATCATCTGTTATAAAATACTCATTTTCCCCATAAAGCGCAACCGTGGTTTGATCAAGATTTTTACCTCTTATTTGACTACCTGCGCTTGCTTGATCATTTTTTAACACCTCATAATCAATCCTTGCACCAAAGGTATTTACTAAATTACCGTACTGACCTAAATTCCAAGGTAAAACAACCTTACCTTCTCCTACCCAAATTTGGCTATGCAGCTCCTTATCCTTAGTGCTACCATATTGTAAATATGAGTTAGTTGAACTAAAATCATAGTTACCATCATGATTTAAAACAATATTATCCTTAAAAAGTTGTCTTTCACTTTTAATAGCCCTACTACTTGTAGAATTCACTGAAATTTCATTAATATATCGTTCTATATCAAAATATATATTATTTTTATCATTTACTGTCCAATTAAGCCTAGAACCAAAACCTAAACTAGTAAAAGCACCTGGACTATGACTAGCAATTTGATAATTATCAGGTCTTTGTTGACTACTATTCCAAACTGGTGTAGGCCATTTTAAATCAGAAGCTGCCTTATCATAATACTTCAACCTTGCAGAAATTGATAATGTATCTTCAATCAAAGGAGTTGCCACATAAGCATTAAATCCCCCAGCATTGCCATAGTGATTAGAGTGCTGTTGTAAAAGAGTGTTAAATTCTATATTTGCCTCAGTCTTATCAGGATTTTTCTTAGTGATAATATTTATCACACCACCTACAGCATCACTGCCATAAAGTGTAGAAGCTGGACCACGTATAACCTCAATACGCTCTATCATAGACAAAGGTGGTAGATATCCTGACTCACTGCCACTAAAACCATTATCATAAAACCCATTTGCAACACTTTGACGTTTTCCATCAATTAAAACTAGAGTATAAGAACTACCAAAACCTCGTATGCTAAAATCATAAGTGCCTGTTTTATTCATAGTCACATCTACACCTGGAATATCTCCTATAGCTTCCCCTATATCCTTAATTGGTTTTTTTTCAAGCTCTTCTTTTGTAATGATAGAAATACTAGCAGGCGCATCAACCAAATCTTGTTCAAAACCACTAGCACTAACCACAACATCATTAAGTTGATATTTTTCTTCTGCTTTTAACAAAGCTCCAGATAAAATCAAAAAACACAGTAAACTTTTTTTAAATTTTATATTTTTAATTTGAGTCAAATTAATTCCTTTAAAAATAATTATTTTGATATTTAAAATCATTTTTGAAGTATAAAAAAAGAATACTTTTAATTAACTTAATTTTGATAACAATTATAAATAATAAAATTATTTAAAAAAGCGAAGTAAAAGCCTAAGCCTCTTGATAGGCTCCAAGCTTTAAAATTTTCTGCATACGATTTGCAGAAAGTTCTCGTACATCAATATTTTCAAGTTCATTTAGAGATTTTTTTACATAATCAGCAATAGCTACTGCTGCAGCTTCTTTATTACGATGTGCACCATTTGTAGGCTCATCTATAACATCATCAATTAAACCTTGAGATTTTAAATCATCAGCGGTTACCTTCATAGCCTTGGTTGCAGCTTCACTTTTTGCAGGATCATTCCAAAGTATTGCAGCACAACCTTCAGGAGAAATTACTGAAAAAACAGAATTTTTCATCATTGCAAGTCTATCTGCAACCCCTATAGCTAACGCCCCGCCACTACCACCTTCTCCGATAACTATAGCAATGGTCGGTATTTTCAAATCACTTAATTCATATAAATTTCTAGCGATAGCTTCACTTTGCCCTCTTTCTTCAGCACCTATTCCAGGATAAGCACCTGGAGTATCTATTAAAAATAAAATAGGAATTTGAAATTTCTCTGCAAGTCTTGCTACTCTTAAGGCTTTACGATATCCTTCAGGATGTGGCATCCCAAAATTTCTAGCGATTTTATCTTTTGTTCCACGTCCTTTTTGCTCACCAATTACAATTATTTTTTTCTCTCCTAAATAACCCATAAAACAAACAATAGCAGGATCATCTCTAAAGGCACGATCACCATGTATTTCGTGAGCGTCATTTAAAATAAGTTCAATATAGTCAAGAGCATAAGGGCGATCTGGATGACGCGCTAATTGCAAACGTTGAAAATCGCTTAAATTCTTATAAGTTTTAGAAATTTCTTTTTCAAGATTTTTCTTTAAAATCGATACAGCTTCAGTATCTCCTTTAATCTGAGCATTGATAATGTCCTCATCAATTTGCTGAATATTTTTTTCAAAATCTAAATAAGAAGCCATATTAATCTGCTTTTTTAAATACAACACAGCCATTTGTGCCACCAAAACCAAAAGAATTACTCATCACCACTTTTAAATCTACTTTTCTTGATATATTTGGAACATAATCAAGATCACATTCATCATCTTTTACAAGCTGATTGATTGTAGGTGGAACTACCCCATCTCTTAAAGCCATAACACTAACAACTGCTTCAATTGCACCTGCAGCACCCAAGCAATGACCTGTTTGTCCTTTGGTGGAACTTATAAGCGGGATATTATTGCCAAAAAGCTCTTTAATTGCTGCTGTTTCATTTTTGTCATTTACAGGGGTTGAAGTTCCATGTGCATTGATATAATCTACCTTTGGATTCCCTGCCATATTTAAAGCTTTTTTCATAGCTCTTAAAGGCCCATCTAAAGTTGGTGAAGTAATATGATGCGCATCTGCACTTTCTCCAAATCCAATTAATTCAGCATAAATTGTAGCACCGCGTTTTTTAGCCTCTTCATATTCCTCAAAAACTAAAGCTCCAGCACCTTCTCCCATGACAAAACCATCTCTTTCTTTGTCAAATGGTCTTGAAGCATGCTGTGGATCTTCATTTCTAGTTGATAAAGCTTTCATTGAAGCAAAACCACCTATACCCACAGGACAAATCGCAGCTTCTGCACCTATGACTAACATCTTTTTAGCATTTCCCAAAGCTATACTTTTATAAGCTTCTCCTATAGCATGAGTTCCTGCTGCACAAGCTGTAACACAAGAAATATTTGGCCCTTTAAGTCCATGCTCTATAGAAATCAAACCTCCTAACATATTTACAAGTGCTGAAGGTATGAAAAAAGGGGAAATTTTACGCGGACCTCGCTCGGAACAAATAATGGAATTTTTTTCTATGTTAGGCAAACCTCCGATACCAGCAGCCGAAACAATGCCAAATTCTTCTTTGTCTAATTCTTCGCTAAATCCAGCATCCTGCATTGCTTCTCTTGCTGCTTTAATTCCAAGTTGTATGAAACGGTCAATTTTTTTTACTTCTTTGCCATCAACAACCTCTAATGGATCAAAATTTTTAACTTCAGCTGCAATTTGAACAGGAAAGTCTGTGGCATCAAAAAGAGTAATTTTATTTACTCCGCTTTCTCCATTGCAAATTGCTTTAAATGAACTTTCTTTATCTAAACCAAGGGCATTGATCATACCAATACCTGTAACTACAACTCTTTTCAAGAATAAGCTCCTTGCAAGAAAAAAATTATTTTTTTAGATTGTCAATATAATTTACAACATCTTCAATTTTAATTAATTTTTCAGCATCACTATCTGGAATTTCTACTTCAAATTTTTCTTCTAAAGCCATAATAAGCTCTACAACATCTAAAGAATCAGCACCTAAATCTTCAATAATTTTTGATTCCATTTTAACTGCATCTGCATCAATACTTAATTGCTCTACTACTACTGCTTTTACATCATCAAATGTTGCCATTTGTTCTCCTTCAAAAAATTAAAATAAAGCGTATTTTACTATAAAAAGCTTAAAATATTTATAGTTTTTCATTATACTTGAAAATAAAATATTAAAACATAAAGGAAAAATGATGCTTTTCTCTAATTTAATCAAAGAAAATCAAAAAATTTGGAATGCTTATCTACACCATGATTTTGTTAAAAAATTGGAAGATAAAAGCCTAAAGCAAGAAAATTTTCTTTTTTATCTCAAGCAAGATTATATTTATTTGCTTAATTACGCAAAATGTTATGCAAGATTAGCACTTAACTCAAATACCGCAAAAGAACTTCGTTTTGCTATGAAATTTCAAAATTATATAGTTGAAGGAGAAATGGAGCTTCATCGTGCAATTTTATCTCTTGGCATTAATGCAGATGAACTCGATGCAAAAGATGAAAGTTTAGTCAATATAGCCTATTCGCGTTATATGTTAAGCGTAGGTGAAAATGGAGATTTTTTAGATATGTTAGTTGCTCTTAGTGCTTGCGCTATAGGCTATGCAAAAATAGGTGCTGAAATTATAAATCGTTTAAAAAATGAAAATTTAAAAGATCATCCTTACAAGGAATGGATTTTGACCTATGGAAGTGAAAATTTTCAAAATGAAGCTAAAGAATTTGAAGATTTTGTTAATTCTTATACTTCAAGTGTTAGTGCACAAAAATTCCAAAAACTCAGCGAAATTTTTCATACTGTAACACGCTTAGAAGTGACTTTTTGGGAGCATTCTTTAAGAATGGAATTAAATCTTTAAACATGGGCTTTTTGCCCATGTTTTTATGCAATTTTACTTGCATCAATAATATTATAATCCAAACCAACCATTTCTTTAGAAAGTCCTAATGCAAGTCCTACTAATTGTGATAAATGAATAATAGGCAATCTTGCTTTAGAATTAGTATAATCTTGAAATCTTTCTTGATAGATATCAAGCTGCATTTGACAAAGTGGACAAGGTGTTACAACACAATCAGCTTGATTTTCACTTGCATTATTGACAATTTGACTAGACATTTTTTTCACAGATTTTTCTGCAGGATAAGAAGCATGAAAACCACAACAATCAAGGCGTTTTTCAAAAAGAACTATTTTAGCCCCTAAAACTTCTACTACACTTTCAAAACTTTTTGGATTGGTTGAACTTTCTTTTTTACCGAAAGTATCTTCAGGTCTTAAACTATGGCAACCATAAAATAAAGCTACTTTTAAATTTGAAAGCGGCTTTTTCACCTTGCTTTTTAAATTATCCAAATCCTCATAAAGCTCCCACAAAAGACTTGTAATAGGCGTTGAACCTTGATATTTCATTCCACCTTGTGCTAAAAAAGTATTGATGCGTTCTTTTGCACCCTTATCAAGAGTATTTTTTGCTTTAGTTAAAGTTAGCATACAAGTACTACAAGTTGCAAGCATTGGCATTTTCATCTCTTCCGCTAAAGCAATATTTCTTGCATTAGCTACCAAAGTCGCAATAGGATCAACACACTGTGCTTGAGAAGCCCCACAACAACTCCACCCCTTAATTTCATTCAACTTCCAACCCAAAATAGGTGCAATAGCTTCAAGTGAAATTTTAGATTCTTTTGCAGCTTGAGATAAAACACAACCTGGAAAAAAAGCGTATTCTTTTTGCATATTTTACTCCTTAACAGCAGCTTCTTGTGCCGCCTTTATCATTTTAACCAAATCTTTATGCCCTTCTATTTCATCCTCGCCAAAAACATGCATAGGATTCATTTTTCCTGCACGCATAAGTTTAAAAGCTATATCTGTTTTACCCATAGAACCTATAACACCCTCAGAACGCAAAGCAAGATAAATTTCATTCAAGCGTCCTGAACCTTCAACTAAATCTTTATAAAAAGCTTCAGCATGATCAGGCCCTAAGCCTTCATTTAAACCTTTTTTAATCGCCATCACTCTTAAATTTGCTATATCACTTACTGAACTTATACCCTTTGGACAACGATCAGCGCACTCTTGACAATGAACACAAAGCCAAAGTCCATTCATTACGCTGGGTTTTACATGCAGCATAGGATCCTTACCTCGAGAGTCCGCCGCTGCACGCCAAGCATGAGTAAAAACAAAAGGTTGCATATAATCGCTACTATCTGCTTCTAATTTATTACACTCTGAAGCACAGCTACCACATAAAATACAATCCCATTGCTTGCTAATACGATCAAATTCTTCTTGACTTTGTTTACAGCCCTTTTCCGCTGAAAATTCATTTTTTGCCACCATAGCAGGACGAATTTTTCTTAAATTTTCTATAGAAGGCTCCCAATCCACAATTAAATCAGAAATTACTCTAAAATTTCCAAGCGGAGAAATGCGTATACTTGAAGGATTATCATATTCTTTTAACAAATCTTGCATTTTAGTATCGCAAGCAAGATAAGAATGCCCATTCACACGAACTGCACAAGCCCCACAAATTGCAGATTGACAAGAGGCGGTAAAATTTAAAGTAATATCTTTTGTTTTTTTGATAAAAAGCAAAAGAGAGAGCAGAGTTTTTCCTTGTATATCCTTATCATCAATATCATAACTTTGTTCATATTTTTCCTTGCCATTAAAACGATCTATGATAATTTTCATTGTACTCTCCTTCCATCAAGTGAAAACTCAGTTACCACGACATCTTTATAACTAAGTTTTAATTCATCATTTTCTAAATTTACAATGCTATGTTTTAAGAAATTTTTATCATCTCGCTTTGGATAATCTTCTCTAGTATGAGCCCCACGACTTTCAAGTCTATTTCTAGCTGCTAAACAAGCACAGCGAGAAAGTAAAATCAAATTACCAAGCTCTACATAATCTGTAAAAGCAGTATTCATCACTTCATTAGGATTTGGAATACAAATTTTTTCATATCTTGCTTGTATATCTTCTAAATTTTTTGCTAGAAGATCGAGTTTTTCTTGGGTTCTAAAAATCCCCATATTATCCCAATTTTGACTTCCTAGCTCTTCTCGCAATTCATACATTTCTTGACCATTTCCGCCATTATTTGTAATTTCTTTAAATCTAGCCTGCCATTTTTGAGCAAGTTCATGAGTTTTTGCTCCTTTTCCAAAACTTGCATCTTTAGCATAATTTGTCGCACCAATGCCTGCCAAATGCCCTGTTACAACTGCATCGGCTAAAGAATTTCCCCCTAGTCTATTAGCTCCATGTATAGAAATACAAGAAGCTTCTCCACCTACATAAATTCCAGCAATTTTAGTACTCATATCTTCAAATTTAGCCACTTCAATTCCACCCATAGAATAATGCGCCGTTGGACGGATAGGTACAGGAGTATCTACTAAATCAATATTTTCAAAAAGCATTGCAGTGTGACGAATTTTTGGTAAATCTTTTAAAATTTTTTCTTTTCCTAAGTGGCGTACATCGCACAAAACATAAGCTCCAAGTCCCTCACCATAACCTCTACCTTCGCGAATTTCTGTTTCTATAGCACGCGCAACTACATCTCGCGGTGCAAGCTCCATTTTTTCATGGTAATTTTTCATAAAACGCTCACCACGATTATTTAAAAGATATCCCCCTTCACCGCGCGCCGCTTCTGTAATAAGAGTTCCGCTATTTGCAACTCCTGTTGGGTGAAATTGTATCATCTCAGGATCTTCAAAACCAAGTCCTGCTCTAAGAGCAGCTGCCACGCCATCTCCTGTGGCAATAAAAGGAGTTGAAGTTCTATTATAAAATATCCTTGTATATCCCCCTGTAGCAATCACCAAAGCTTTGCATAATACAGGATAAATTCCACCGCTTTGTATATCTCTTAAAACGACACCCTCGCATTTTCCATCCACAACACCTATATCCAAAAGTTCATGATCCATTAAAAATTTCACACCACTACTAATAGCATCATCTAAACAAGAATGCATTAAAATATGACCTGTTTTATCTGCAGAATAGTTACAGCGTTTCTTAGAAGCTCCTCCCATTAAACGCTGAGCTACTCCACCTTGCTCATTTCTTGAAAACAAGGTTCCTATAAAATCCATATTAAAAATAGCCTTTCCAGCTAATTCGCAAAATTTTAAAGCCGCGTCTTGATCTACCAAATAAGCTCCGCCTTTAATAGTATCATAAGCATGTAATTTATAGGAATCTCCATTAGAAAAATCAGTAACTCCATTAATTCCACCCTCTGCCATACAAGTTGCGTTACGCGATGGCATCATCTTTGTAGCTACCACAACGCTTAATTTTGGATTTTCTTTTCTCACTGCGGCTGCAGCACGCAAACCTGCTCCACCTGATCCAATTACCAAAACATCACAAGAAGGTAAATTTGTATCTTTATCCATCTTAGATGAATCATCTAAGGCATAAACTCCACTTGAACTTGCAGCTAAAGCTCCTACACTAATACAGGCTGTTTTTATAAAATCTCTTCTAGAAAATTCACCCATATCATTCTCCTTATTTAAAAAATTAATAATAATTTTTAATGTAAGTCAATCTTACATAACCGCATGCCAAAAATCCAAAAACAAACTCTCTTTTCAATATAAAATGAATTAAAAACAAATTTATAATTTAATAAATATAAAAAAGCATAAGATAAGCAATCAAAGAAGATAGATGAATATAATAAAATAAATATTAAAAAATTTTTGCAATATATCATAATCTATTCCTTGCAAATTAAATGGAATGATTATATCTTAAAAAAATAACAAAAAGTTAATATTAATTAAGATATTATTTATCTTAATTAATATATAGTTAATAAAATTATCAAATCATTAAGCCTTAAAAAGCTTAAATTCTCCATTCATAAATTGCATTCTAGCGCTTAAATGATCAAGATAAAAAACTTCAAATTTTGGATTTTGTGGAGTTTCATAAAGATTTACAAGATAAGGGTATTTTTCAAACATCATTTTTTTAACTTCTAAATTTGGTTCAAAAACCGCATTAGCTCTAAGTCTTAAAAAAGTCCCATCTTTTGCACAAGAACAAAATTCAATACCATTATAATTTTTTATATGTTTAAAAAGTCCCTTTGTGTTTGCTGTGCAAAAATAAATTTTATCTCCCATAAGCAATGGACTTTGTATAGGACGCACTCTAGGATTTCCACAAGTTCCTAAAGTGGCTAAAAATGCCGGTGCATTATCATCTAAAAATTGTGCTATTTCTTTTAAATCCATCATTTTTCCTTACATATATAAACCACCATTGATCTTAAGCACATCACCTGTCACATAAGAGGCATAATCACTAAGTAAAAACGCTACACAATTAGCCACTTCTTCAGGTTCTGCAAAGCGTTTTAAAGGGATATTATCTTGATAAACTTGTTTGATTTCATCGCTTAAAACTTCAGTCATATCGCTTTTTATAAAACCTGGAGTTACACAGTTAAAGCGTAAATTTCTACTTGCTCCTTCTTTAGCAAAAGATTTAGTCATAGCTATCATTCCACCTTTGCTAGCAGAATAATTTACTTGTCCAGCATTACCCATTTCTCCGACAATAGAAGCGATATTCACAACAGCACCAAAGCGTTTTTTACTCATGGTTTTTAAAGCTTCTCTACAACCTAAAAAAGCTGAGCTTAAATTCGTATCCACAACGCCACTAAAGTCCTCTAATTTCATTCTTAAAGCAAGTTTATCATTTGTAACGCCTGCGTTATTTACAAGATAACTTAACTCTCCATCGCTCTCCACTATGGTTTTTACACCATTTTCAAACTCATCTTCTTTGCTTGCATCAAATTTAATCACAGCAGCAACGCCACCACTTGCAATAATTTCATC
Organism: Campylobacter sp. CH186; assembly: GCF_004378925.1. Taxonomy (NCBI): domain Bacteria; kingdom Pseudomonadati; phylum Campylobacterota; class Epsilonproteobacteria; order Campylobacterales; family Campylobacteraceae; genus Campylobacter; species Campylobacter sp. CH186. Next base: position 52,175 of record NZ_RYYB01000009.1, read on the forward strand.
TTTTAAAGCATCTGCGAGTTCAGGTTTTGAACGATAATTAATCCAAACTTTAAGTCCAAAACCCGCTAAAGTTTTTGCGATAGAAGCACCTATTCCCTTACTTGCTCCGGTAATTAAAACATTTTTTCCGCTAAATTTCATTATCTATCCTTAATAAGTTTAATTTTAAAAATTGCAATCTTAACAAATTTCTTATAAAAAAGGCAAACAAACTAAAACAAAGCCTCATTCATTTCTTTTGGAATTTCTAAGTCTAAAATTTTAAGCACACTTGCAGCGATATTGCTAAGCCCCATATTATCTTTAATCTTTGAAACTCCCTTTGCTTGCACAAAAACAAAAACATCAAAAGTGGTATGATTGGTAAGCAAATTTCCTTTTTCATCTTGCATAGCTTCGCAATTTCCATGATCACTTGTAATGATAAAAGCATAATCATGCTTTTTTGCACATTCTACAATCTCGCCCAAACAAGTATCCACCGCTTCAACAGCCTTTATAGCAGCATTAAAATCACCTGTATGTCCAACCATATCTCCATTTGCAAAATTTACCACTATAAAATCCTCACCCTTTTCTATACCTTTTTTCACTGCATCACACACTTCAAAAGCACTCATTTGGGGTTTTTCATCATAAGTTTTTACCTTGGGGCTTGGGATTAAAACCCTTGTTTCATTTTCTAAAAGCTCTTCTTTTCCGCCATTAAAAAAGAAAGTTACATGGGCATATTTTTCGGTTTCTGCGGTATGAAGCTGACTAAGCCCTGCTTTAGAAATCACTTGCGCTAAAGTATTTTCAATTTTTTCTTTTTCAAAAAGCACAGGGAGTTTAAATTTATCATCATAAACACTCATAGTAAGTAAATTTTCAAAGATTTTTTCGCGTTCAAACTCTTTAAAATCCTTAGAATTTAACACTTCAACAAGTTGTTTCATTCTATCATTTCTAAAGTTGATAAAGATAATGCCATCTTCTTCTCTCATGCCCTTGTAATTCTCATTTTGAGCTGCTTTGATAAATTCATCAGTAACATTTTCATCGTAAGATTTTTGTAGGTATTCTAATAAATTTGGCACTTTATAAGCCTTACCTAACAAGCACTCATAATACTCTTTTACCCTATCCCAACGCTTATCTCTATCCATAGCATAAAAACGCCCACAAATCGTAGCAAAATGCACGCCTAAGTTTTCACAAAATTCTTTTAAATCTTTTATGAAATTTAAGCCACTTTTTGGACTTACATCGCGCCCATCAGTGATTGCATGAGCAAAAACTTCATTGCCATTTTTCGCACAAATTTCAAGCATGGCTTTAAAATGCGTATCCATAGAATGCACCCCGCCATCGCTATAAAGCCCTATAATATGCACTCTTTTACATTTTGCTAAAAGTTTTTGTAAATTCTCATTTTTTTCAAGTTCTTTGTTTTCAATGGCTTTATTAATACGCACTAAATTTTGATAAATAATACGCCCACTTCCTATACACATATGCCCTACTTCACTATTTCCCATCTGCCGTTCTGGCAAACCTACAGCTAAACCACTCGTTTTTAGTAAAGAATTTGGGACTTCCTTAAAAAGCTTTTCATAACTTGGTTTTTTAGCTGCTTCAAAAGCATTAAACTTACTATTCTTATTATACCCTATTCCATCTGTAATAATTAAAACGCATTTTTGCTTCATTTTTCTCTCTTTTATAAGAATTTTTTTGGTTAGATTTTACTAAAATTAAACTTTTAAAAACCAAAAAGAAGGCTAGGTTTTGTATTATCTTTCAGATTTAAGTCATTATGCTTTTTTTACTTATATTAGTGTGCGTGCAGGATTTGCTTTTTTTATCGCTTTATGTTTGTCTTTATTTTTAATGCCTAAATTTATTACTTGGGCAAAAGCTAAAAATGCTAGTCAACCTATTTACGAATATGCCCCAGAAACTCATAAAACCAAATGCCATACTCCAACCATGGGTGGGCTTATTTTCATCAGTTCTGCAGTAATCGCAAGTTTATTTTGTATCAAATTTGATAATATTTTTGCTATAAGTGCTTTGCTTTGTTTGATACTTTTTTGTTTGATAGGACTCGTAGATGATTTAGGCAAAGTTCTAAAAAAAGATAATCATTCAGGACTTAGCCCAAAAATGAAGCTTTTAGCGCAAATCATCGCAGGACTTATTTGTATCTTACCTTTATATTTTAGTTCAGAACTTAGCACAGAACTTTTTATACCTTTTTACAAACATCCTCTTTTTGATATGGAAATTTTTGCCATTGCTTTTTGGATTTTGGTTTTAATTTCTAGCTCTAATGCTGTAAATTTAACCGATGGACTTGATGGCTTAGCTACAGTTCCAAGTATTTTTTCTTTATCTACTTTAGGGATATTCTTATATTTGAGCGGGAATTTAAATTATAGTGAATATTTACTTTTGCCAAAAATTCAAGGACTTGGTGAAGTAGTGATTATTTGTGCTGCATTAATTGGTGCTTTAATGGGATTTTTATGGTATAACTGTTATCCTGCACAGGTTTTTATGGGGGATAGTGGAAGTTTAGCTTTAGGTGGATTCATAGGATTTTTAGCTATCATTAGCAAAAATGAAATTTTACTTTTACTCATAGGTTTTGTTTTTGTTCTTGAAACTGTTTCTGTAATTTTACAAGTTGGAAGTTTTAAAATTTTTAATAAAAGAGTATTTAAAATGGCACCTATTCATCATCATTTTGAAAAAGTTGGCTGGGTAGAAAATAAAATTATAGTGCGTTTTTGGATGATAGCCCTACTTTCAAATTTACTTGCACTTGCATCAATAAAGCTAAGATAATGAAAATTTCACTTTTTGGATATGGAAAAACCACACGCGCTATTGCTGAAAATTTGGTAGATAAATTTGGGTCTTTTGATATCTATGATGATCATTTTATAGAAACAAAAAAAGATACACTAGGAAATTTACTTTTAAATCCTAATGATTTTGATGATAATTTAAGCGATATTGAAATTCCTAGTCCAGGTTTTCCACCAAAGCACAAACTCATTCAAAAAGCAAAAAATTTACAAAGTGAATATGACTTTTTTTATGATATCATGCCAAAATCCGTTTGGATAAGCGGAACCAATGGCAAAACCACTACCACTCAAATGGCTACACATTTATTATCACACATTGGTGCTGTTATGGGTGGAAATGTTGGAACTCCTTTAGTAGAGCTTAATCCTTATGCAAAACTTTGGATACTTGAAACTTCATCTTTTACCCTACACTACACTCATAAAGCTAAACCTGAAATTTATGCACTTTTACCTATAAGTCCTGATCATCTTTCTTGGCATGAAAGTTTTGATAATTATGTTCAAGATAAGCTAAGCGTTTTAAAAAGAATGAATGAATGTGATGTAGTAATACTGCCTAAAATTTATGCAAATACTCCAACAAAAGCTCATAAAATAAGCTATGAAGATGAAAAAGATCTATCTGTTAAATTTGGCATTGATACGGAAAAAATTTCCTTTAAAAATCCTTTTTTACTCGATGCTATCATGGCTTTAGCTATAGAAAAAATTCTACTTGATACTTTAAGCTATGAGCTTTTAAATAGCTTTGTAATGGAAAAAAATAAACTCGAAGAGCTTAAAGACAGTCAAAATAGGCTTTGGGTAAATGACACTAAAGCTACAAATGAAAGTGCTGTAATGGCTGCACTTAGTCGCTATAAAGATAAAAAAATCCATCTTATCATAGGGGGAGATGATAAGGGTGTAGATCTTAGCAATTTATTTGATTTTATGAAAGGATTTGATATAGAACTCTATGCTATAGGTATTAGTACTGAAAAAATGCTTGATTATGCAAAAAAAGCGAATTTGAAAGCCTATAAATGTGAAGTTTTATCTAAAGCTGTAAATGAAATTTCAAATCACTTAAGAGTCAATGAAGTAGCTCTTTTAAGTCCCGCTTGTGCAAGTTTAGATCAGTTCAACTCTTACGCAGAGCGTGGAAAAGTCTTTAAGGAATGTGTGAATAAAATTTAATTTATTTTACTTTTCATACAAATATATTAAACCTTCCAAACCCCTAAAAACACCCTATTCTCTAATATAACCCTAAGCACACAGTAAATCTTTATTTTACACTATTCCAAACACCATCTAAAACAACAATAAAAAATAAACATAGGATTTATATATAAAGTAAGTAATGAAGATATTTAACAAGTCCGCAATGAGCTACTTTCCCCCTGCCAGTAAGGCGTAGTATCATCACCCACGATGTGCTTAGCTTCTT